>JAYWDF010000292.1:0-6247 GCA_043779985.1 Akkermansiaceae bacterium
TCCAGGACGAACGGGCGGTTTTGCGAATCCAGGAGCACATCGACACGGGAATAGATTTCCACTCCGAGCGAGCGATGGGCGGCAAGCGCGGCTTCCTGAACAGCGCGCGTCGTGTCCGCATCGAGATCGGCCGGGCAAAAGTATTCGCTGCCCTGGGCACCGCTGAGCCACGGGTATTTACTCGCCATGTCGTAGACTCCGCCCGGCGGGGCGATGTGGACGATGGGCAGGGCGACCCCGTCAAGAATGCCGACGGTGAGTTCCTTGCCTTGGATGAATTCCTCGATGAGGACCTCGCGGTATGTTTCCGCGGCTTTCAAAAGCGCGGCGGACACTTCGTCCTGCACCTTGACGATCTGGATGCCGACGCTGGAGCCCTCGAGCGGCGGCTTGATGACGAGCGGGGCCTTGATGGTGAGATCCGGAACCACACCCGGGCTGAGGGAGACCGTCTCGGAACGGGCGGTAGGCACTCCAGCGGCGAGAAATTTCTCCTTTGCGAGGGATTTATGGATCGCGAGCTTGCTGCTGGCAGAGCCGGCGCCGGTGTAGGGGACGCCGAGTTTCTCGAGTGCGTCCTGCAACTGTCCGTCCTCGCCGAAGGTGCCATGGATGACGTTGAAGGCGAGGTCCGTGCCCTCGGGCAGGTCAATGCGGGTGGTGGTGACATCCACGGCCACCGCATCCAGCCCGAGGCCTAGCAGGGCCTTGAGCACAGCTTGACCCGAGGCAAGCGAGACTTCCCGTTCGGAACCCGGGCCGCCCATGAGAACCGCAATTTTTTTTCCATTCAGCATGGTTATGATTAGGTTAGGACTTTAAAATGACGCTTCGTCTTCGCCGAGGATCTTGATCTCGGTTTCCAGTTCCACTTGCCGCTCGTCACGGGCTTTTTCCTGGATGAACTCGATGAGTGTTAGGATCTCCAACGCGGACGCGCCGCCTTGGTTGACGACGAAGTTACCGTGCACTTCCGATACTGCGGCATGGCCGCAGGTGGTGCCCTTGAGGCCGAGCGAGTCGATCACCCGTCCCGCGGGAATATACTCGGGGTTTCTGAAGGTGCATCCGGCTGATGCCGCGATCGGCTGCGAGGTCTTGCGCTTTTCGCGCGAGGCATCCCAGCGCTCCTTGATGTTAGCCGCGGTGTCGTTCTTGCCTTTGAAAACCGCTTGCAGGGCGAAGTTCCGCCGCAGCTCGGCGACGTTCCGGTATTGGGCGACGATTTCCTCGCGCTCACGGGTGCGGATGACACCGTCTTCGTCGAGGAAGGTGATGCGGACGACTTGATCGAAAGTCTCGATGCCCATTGCGCCGGCGTTCATGCGCAGCGCGCCGCCGACGTTGCCGGGGATGCCCTCCATCCACTCGAAGCCGCCGATGCCGCTGCCTCCCGCCGCGCTGGCGAGTTTCTTAAGCCGCACTCCGGCTCCGGCGGTGACGTGGCCGCGCCCATCGACGGTGACCTCGGAGAATACTCCGCCGGTCGGGTGGATGACGGCGCCGCGGATGCCGCCGTCGCGCACGAGGAGGTTCGATCCGCGGCCGACAACGCGGACCGGGATGCCGCGCTCGCGGCAATAGTCGACGAGGAAGGCGAAGCCGTAGAAACTGTGAGGCTCGAGCCAGTATTGCGCCGGCCCGCCGACTAACAAAGTCGTGTGGCGGCTCATCGGTTCGTAGAGCTTTCCGTCGATCTCGCCGGGAGGCATCAACGCGCGCATTTCCTCAAGGATCTTGAGGTCTGCGGCGATGCGGGTGCCGGCTTCATGGACGTTTCCGGCACCGAGGGTGATGAGCAGGTCGCCGGGCTGAAGCGCGTGGCCGATGGCGTGATGGGCCGTCGCGAGATCGGGGACGGAGATGGCGGGAATATCGCCATGGAGCTTCATCGCCTCGACGAGGGTTTCGCCGGAGATGCCCTTGATCGGCTTTTCCGATGCGGCATAGACATCGGTGATGAATACCATGTCAGCCGCTTGCAGGACTTTACCGAAATCATCGGCCAGCGCCTGGGTGCGGGTGTAGCGGTGCGGTTGGAAGAGAACGATGAGCCGCTTGGATTTCAAGGAGCGGGCGGTCTGGAGCGTGGCGGCGAGCTCGGAGGGGTGGTGACCGTAGTCGTCGATGATCCGATAGTTCGCGGAGAGATATTTAGTTTCGAAGCGGCGCTTTGCCCCGGCGAAGGTGGCCAGCGCGCGGGCGACGAGGGCGAATTCCGCGCCGCAGCTGTCGGCGAGGGCGATGGCGGCGAGGGCGTTGAGGACGTTGTGATTGCCAGGGATGCCGAGCTCCACGTCGCCGAGGACTTCGCCCTTGCGCTTCACGGTGAATGCCGACGAGCCCTTGAGGTCGCGGAGGTCGGTCGCGGTGTAGTCGGCATCTTCCCAACCGTAGGACACGCCGTTTGCGCGTTCCGAGCAGATCTCGCTGGCGACCGGATCCTCCGCACAATAGACCAGCTTCCCGGAGGTCTGCGCGGCAAGTTGGGTGAAGACTTCCTTGATGTGATCGAGGTCCCGATAGAAATCGAGGTGCTCGGCCTCGATGTTGAGAATCACGGCGTGCTCGGGCCGATAGAGGGCGAGGGTGCCATCGCTTTCATCGCCTTCCGCGACCATGTAGTCGCCGTCCTCGGACCACTTCGCGTTCGCGCCGAGAATCGGGATCTCCGCGCCGACGTAGTGGCTGGGTTTCTGACCGGCCTCGCGCAGGACGTGGGCGGTCATCGAGGAAGTGGTCGTCTTCCCGTGGGTCCCGGAAATGACGATGCCTTTCCGGGTGTGAAGGATCGCGGCAAGGCACTCGGCCCGGCGGAGCAGGGAAATTTTCGCCTTTTTCGCGGCAGCGTAGGTGGGATTGTCCGTCTTGATGGCTGAGGAATAGACCACGATGTCCACGCCCTTCACGGCGGCGGCGGTGTGTGGCGAGGAAAAGAGCAGTCCGACTCCCTGCATCCGCTCGGTCTCTGCGGTGGTCACGCGGTCCGAGCCACTGACCTTGTGGCCCATGCCAAGCAGGAGCAGTGCAAGCCCGCTCATGCCGGATCCGGCCACGCCGATGAGATGGATGTGGAGCGGCGTGCTCCGGTCGGTGAGGCGTTGGCTGAGTTCGATCATGATGGCAAGAGGGTAGCTTCGATGGCGGCACAAACCCGATCCGCGGCGTCGGGAACGGCAAGTGCGCGAGCGGCTTTTGTCATGCGTTTGTGCGTTGGCAAGTCTTGGAGGATCGAAGTGGCCAAAGAAGCGAGTTTTTCTGCATCGAGATCGCGCTCCTGGACGAGCGTTGCGGCCCCGGCCGAGGCGAAGACTTCCGCATTCCGCGTCTGGTGGTCGTCGGCCGCGTAGGGGTAGGGAACCAGGATCGAGGGGTGCCCGGAGATGGCGACTTCCGTCAGGCTGGATGCCCCGGAGCGTGCGATGACCAGATCGGCGATGGCGTAGGCGGAAGGCATTTGGTCACAAAATCCGAGCACCTTGTAGCCGGACCGGCCGTGGGTGATCTCCGAAACCCGTTGAAAATCCGCGGCTCCGGCAATGTGCAATACCTGCATTTCCGGCGGCAAACTGGCGGCGGCTTGGGCGCTGAGTTCATTCAAGCGCCGCGCCCCTTGGCTGCCTCCGGTGACGACGATGGTGGGGCGGGCGGGATCGAGGTCGAAAAGCGCCGCCGCGGCTTCGCGGGAAGGAAGGTGGGCGATTTCCGGGCGGACCGGAGTGCCCGTGGTGACCGTTTCGCGATTGGGGAAAAAGGCCTTCGCCGCGTCCAGCCCGAGGAAAACCCGGGTGCAGAAACGGCTGGTCATCACGTTCGCGCGACCCGGCCGAGCGTTGGAATCGTGGATGAAGGTCTTGAGCCCGAGCTTGTGCCCGGCATAGACCGGCGGCAGCGAGGTGAATCCTCCCATGCCCAGGACGGCATCGGCCTGGAAGCCACGGAGGATTTTTTTGCACTGGCCGATCGAGCCCCACAATTTCCACAAAAACGGCAACATCCGCGGTGAGAGCGTCGGCGGCTTGGCCACGGCCGGCACCGTCACAAAGCGCAGGTGTGTGTATTTCGCGGAGGCCTCGGAATCGACCTTCTTTTCCGAAATGAGCAGCATCACCTCGTGCCCCCGAGCGCGCAGGGCCTCGCCCACGGCGATGCCCGGAAACAAGTGGCCGCCGGTGCCGCCGCAGGCGATGAGAATTTTCAAAGGTTTGGACACGGGTGCGAGGATGGAAAAGCAAGGACGGAGCGGGAGAAAATGATTTCCAACGCTCTTTCGGAAAAGCTAAACAAATCCGAATTATCCGGCAATCCTCAAAACGCCCGGAGCGCGGGAAAATTCAGCCCTCGATCCGGTGGGGAAAAAACCGGCTCAGATTGCCGGTGATCGGCGAGCTGTCGCCGCGGGCGGACAAGCCACAGCACTTGTCGCCGACCATCCACAGGCCCCAGACGAAGTGCTGGCGATCGGCGGTGAACAGGGGCGCCTGTTGTTGATAGACCGTCGGTTCGCCGTGGTGGCCGGCAGCGCCGCGGGCGATCGTGTTTCCGCGGTCCATCAGCGAGACTCCCGCGCCTTCGCGGCCGAAGAAGGGCTTTTCCACCCAGCGGGTGATGCCCTGGGCGGCCAGGCCGTCCACCGACAGGTAGGCGGGAAGCAGCAAGGGGTGGCCCGGATGGAGCTCCCATAAAACCGGCAGCAGACCTTTGTTAGAAAGCAGCATTTTCCACGCGGGCTCGATGAATTTGGAGCGCTCCTGGCCGATTTCCGCGAAGAAGGGTTCCTGGGTCATCCACTCCCACGGGTAGAGCTTGAAGAGTTTTTCGATCGGCTGTTCATCGGGATCGGTGAAGCGGCCGTCTTCGGAAAATCCGATCTCAGGCATGTCCATGAGCTCGACGGCTTTCCCGGCTTGTTCGGCCGTCTCCGCGAGGTAGGCGATGGTCTGGCGGTCTTCGAGATTTTCCCATGCGCAGGCGAAATGCACCGAGCGTTCGGGGATGGTTTTCCAGCGTTCCACCAGGGCTTCGTGGATGGAATTGAGTTGGTCGCTCTCCGGCGCGACAGCTTCGAGCCATTGCCACTGGATGACCGCCGCCTCGAGCAATGAGGTAGGCGTATCGGCATTGTATTCGAGGAGTTTCGGTTGGCCGGAACCGTCCCAAGCAAGGTCGAAGCGGCCATAGAGGGAGAAATCCGCGGCCAGCCACGAGGTCTGGATCATGCCGGCGGCGCTGTCCGGAATGGCGAGTCGGTCCCACCAATCGCGTTTGATGATTTGCTCGCAAGCATCGAGGCAAAGGGCGTGCAGCTCCGTGGCCGCATCCTCCAAAGTCTCCGCGGCCTTGAGCGTGAGCACCAGGTGCTCGTCCTCCTTCCAGTACGGCACCTCCCCGCCACCATGCCAGATCAGGCCGGAATCTTCCACCTGCTGTTTCCAGTCGGGACGCGGGGTGTTGGCTTGCAGCCGGATGTCGGGTGTCATGTCCGATTATCTAACTGCCGAAAGTGGACCTGCTGCTGCTGCCGGAGACCCGCGAGCTGGTAGATGTGCCGAAGCCGCCACGCACCGATTGGCCGGGCCTCACGCTGGTGCCGCTGGCCTTGCTTTGGGTGACCATGCGCTGATAGCCGGGATTGGAAGCGGCGTAACTGCTCACCGCGCGGCGTTGGGTGTCCACGCCTTGCTGCCAGGTGCCGGCCTGCCCGCTGGCCTGCCGGAAACCATTGCCGGGCGAGAACATGCCGCGGTTCCCGGAGAGTAACCAATACATCATCAAGGCGTTGCCCATGCCGAAGCCACCGCTGTGGTAGTGCGGGCTCGACGGGTTCGCCGCGACTTTTTGTTCTTCTTCGAGCGCGCCCTCGACTTTTTTTAAGGCTTCGGGTGAGGGCCGGCTCGACGCGACGGTTGCCGCGACGGGCTGGTCCTGCCAGATGCCGTTGATGAAGTAGCGGCCGTCCTGCTCGAAGCCACAGGGATGTTCGTAGAACTCGTGTGCTTCCGCATGATAGTAGCCGACCCGCGGGATGTGAAAATTGTTGGAAACCTCGCCTTGGAGCAGTTTGGATTTCTCGCTGTCGACCTTTTCGATCTGGGATTGGGTCTCGGCCATTTCCACATCCTTGTCGGTGGCGACGTAGCGGACCCCGCGGTCACAACTCCCGAGGCTGCCTGCCAAAATACAAGCGGTGGACCAGCGCAAGATGCCGGCGGGACGGAGAGTGGTGAGAAAACTGCGTTTTTTCATG
>JAYWDF010000293.1:0-6246 GCA_043779985.1 Akkermansiaceae bacterium
CATCATGAAGGACGGTGCGCCGGAGTCCCCGCCTTGATAGTTGCAATCATACTTGTTACGGGTGTTGGTCTTGTAGTCGAAATAGACATAGCGGGTGGAGTCGAAACCCGGATCATTCGCCCGGGTGGTGAAGCCCTTGGCCAACGATTTTCCCGCCCGCACAAAGCTACCGCAGACGATCATTTCCCGCCCGGTGTAAGCCGCCTCGCTTGAGAGATTCAAAACCGGGAAGGGGACAATACCCGTGGCGCTCGAAACCTCCGAACTGAGCGTGCACAACATCAGATCGGTGCGCTGGCCCTGCCGGTTGATAATCGGGGTCTGACTCTCGATGCCGTAGATATGCTGGGCTCCGTCGGTCCCAAGAAATGCAATCTGCCAGTCCGGTCCGAGCGGGTAGTGCGTGGCATAGACAAAATGACGGGGCGAAATCAGCGCCATCTGCCGCGTCCAATCCGTCGGGTGGGCTGGCCAGCCGATTCCCAGGAACAACGCGGCGGAGGGACTGAACGTGGGATTGATGGCCGGCGTTTGGAATGTATAGATCGGTGGTCCGGGGAAATGGATCAGGCGGTCGTGTACCGCTGCCGAATAGCGCCGGAATTGCAAAGCCAGAGCAGTCGTCGGCAGGCAGCAGGCGAAGGCGCTCAGAATACAGGGAAGCAGGCGTTTCACGGGCAAGTTCTACAAGTTTTCACTGGAATTGGCCAGTATTTCCCATCACCCGCGAATCTGGTTTTATCCGTGACTGTCAGGCGGGAGGAGAGCTATAGCATTGGCACGTGAAAATTATCAGCGCCCTATTTATTTTCAGTCTGTTCGTCTCCTGTGCTCCGCAGGTCACCCGCGAGGAGTCCATCGCGACGGCATACCGCTACACTCAAGTCCGGTGGATGCCGGAAGCTCGGCATATTCGCCACGGCGCGGACTCCGGGGGAATCCTAGTGCATACGCCGGACCGGGGGATCGCGAAATACGGGGATCGCCGCGGTTGGTGGCAGCCCGGAGTGGCGGCGCAGAGCATGCCCTATCAATGGGGCGGATTCGATACCCCGGAATCGTTTCTCGAAAAGCTCGCTGCGGGGAAAAAAGCGGGCGACGTCGGAGATGCTGCCAAGCGCAAACTCGGCGACGCCGGCGTCAGCACCGAATCCTGTGGAATCGACTGTTCCGGTTTTGTCTCCCGCTGTTGGAACTTGAAGCGGTCCTATTCCACCCGGGACTTGCATCAGATCTGTGACCGCCTGGATTCCTGGGCAGACCTCCGGCCCGGCGACATTCTGCTCAATGACAAGCACGTGGTCCTGTTTGTGAAATGGAAGGTGCCCGGCAAGGAGCTGTCGGCCTATGAGGCCGGGCCGTTTCCGGTGTGGCGCGTCAGTGCTTGCGGGCTCTATCAGGAGAAATTGCTCAAGGAGGGCTACTCGCCGTGGCGCTACCGGCGGATGATTCCCTAGTGGAAACCCTTGCACTGCACGGACCGGCTGCCGATTCTCGCCGCAGGGGTCATAACCACTTGATTTTTTTGAAAATCAGCAACTGGACGATGGCGATCACGGCCATGATGATCATGAGTCCGATGTAGCCATGGGGCTGATAGAGCTCCGGCATGTTGAGCGGCAGCTTGACTCCGGAAGGGGATTCCGGCGCGAAGTTCATGCCGTAAACTCCGACGATGAAGGTCAATGGGATGAAAATGGAAGTAATCACGGTGAGCACCCGCATGACCTCGTTCGTGCGAAGGCCCACGCTTGAATGGTAAAGCTCCATCAGTCCGGACGTGAGTTCCTTATAACTCTCAACCAGATCCATCAGTTGGACGGTATGGTCATAGCAATCCCGCAGAAAGATCTTGGTGGGTGGAACGATGAAATCGGATGAGTCGTGCAACAGGCTGTTGACCACGTCGCGCAGCGGCCAGATAAAGCGGCGGAGTTGCGTAAGCGTGCGCTTGTATTCATGGAGTGCCAGCACCATCTCGCGGGACGGCTTTTCCAAGAGGTCGTCCTCCAGCTCCTCGATGGCTCCGCCGATGTCTTCGAGCACCGGGTAGTAGTGGTCGATGATCGAATCCAGCAGGGCGTATGCGAGGTAGTCCGCCTTCAGCTTGCGGATGGAACCGCGCCCGGAGCGAATGCGTTCGCGCACCGGTTCGAAAACATCATATTCGCCTTCTTCCTGGACGGTGATCAGAAAATTGGTGCCCAGAAACAGGCTGACCTGCTCGCCACAGATGGTTTGATTGCTGTTTTGATAGACCATCTGGGCGATGATGAACAGGTAGTCGGCCGCTTGTTCGACTTTGGGCCGTTGGCCGGTGTTGAGGACGTCTTCGAGCGCCAGTGGATGCAGGTTGAACTTTGCTCCGAGGAATCGCAACGCCTCGATGTCGCCGAGGCCGTCGATGTTGATCCAGGTGACTTTCTCATTGTCCAGATGCGTGGCCAACTCGCCGAGGTCCAGGTCCTCGCGCTCGGTGAGCTGATCCTTGTCGTATTCGATGATCTGGATTCTTGGCTTTCGGCTTTCGCCGTTGACGAGATGAGGGATAAGCGTGGCCGGTGAGGATCCGGGCGGGCCGTGTCGTCTGGTGAGCATGGCGCGCAGTGTAGGCGGTCAGATTCTCAAATCAAGCGAGCGAACGGTTCACAACAAAGTGCCGTGCAAAATGATGCCTGCCACCGCAAAGTAAATGATGAGCCCGGTGACATCGACGAGGGTCGCCACGAACGGGGCCGAAGAAGTTGCTGGATCCAGCCCGAGACGCTTGAGCAAAAACGGCAGCATCGAGCCGGAAAGGGTGCCCCATAACACCACGCCGATCAGCGAAATGCCCACCGTGGCAGCGATGAGCGGCCAGTGGCTGCCATAAATATTCGGGAAAATCGATGCCCAGATCGTGATCCGCACCATTCCCAGGATGGCGAGGATCAGTCCGAGCGAGCACCCGGATAAAATTTCCCTGCGCATTACCCGCCACCAATCCTTGAGCCTCACTTCGCCGATGCCCATGGCGCGGATGATCAGCGTGGCCGCTTGGGAACCGCTGTTGCCACCGCTGGACAGGATCAGGGGAACGAACGCGTTCAGCACGATGGCTTTGGCGATTTCAATCTCGTAGTGCCTCATCGCAGTGGCGGTGAACAGCTCGCCGATGAACAAGACGACCAGCCAGGTAGCGCGCTTTTTCACGAGCTTGCCGAACGAGATATCCATGTAGGGCTCGTCGAGTTGCTCCATACCCCCGATTTTCTGGATGTCCTCGGTGGCCTCCTTTTCGGCGACGTCGAGGATGTCGTCCACCGTGACGATGCCCACGAGGCCACCATGGCCGTCGATGACCGGCAACACCGTCCGGTCGTACTTGCGAAACGCCGCCACCGCGGTTTCCTGGTCGTCAGTGGCGTGAAGGGCGGTGAAAATACCGTCGCGCAGCTCGCTGACTTTCCGGTCCAGCGGGCAAAGGAGGAATTCGCGGATCCTGACATCGTCTAGCAACTTGCCGTCGCTATCCGCCACGTAGAGCACGTTGAGCGTCTCGCGGTCCCGCCCATGTTCACGGATGTGATCCAGCACCTGGCTGGCCGTCCAAGTGTCGCGGATGACCAGATATTCCGACGTCATCAGGCGGCCAATACTCTCCTCCGGATAGTCGAGAAGCTTCAATGCGATGACGCGTTCCGCGGCCGACAGCGAATCTATCAGCCTGGCACAGACTTGGGTAGGCAGCTCCTCCAAGAGGGCGGTGCGGTCGTCCGGTGCCATCGCGTCGAGGATTTTCGCCGCATCCTCATTGCCCATGGCGTGGAGCAGCTTCTCCTGCGACTCCACGGGCAGATATTCGAACATTTCCGCCGCATTGCCGGTGGGCAGCAAGCGGAACAAGACCGCTTGCTCGGCGGGCGAAAGGATGTCCATGACCTCGACCGAGTCCGCTGGGGCGAGATTCGCCAATTCCGCCTTGATCTCAGCGAAATTCCGCTGCTTGAGGAGTTCCGCGAGGTCACGGGCATTGGAATTCGGGCTCATGGGAAAATCGCTGGCTCGGAGTGTCCGGGACAGAGCGAGAGCCGTCGAGTCTTAGCTGGCGCAGAACGAAAAATCCGGTAGCCTCCGGCCCGTCGTTAAATATTCGTCGCGGGTGGCGGCACTTGCATCTTGCTTGGGGACGCCTCACCGGACGGCTTTTTTTCGAGTTGGTTTTTCGCCTCGACCAGCTTGGCCATTTGTTCCGGGGATACTTGAGGATACTCCAGTTTCAACCCTTGGATCGCGGAAACAATGATGTCGGCGACGAGCGCGCGGGCGACCGACTTGTGGTCGGCAGGGATGACATACCACGGGGCTTTCTTGGTGCTCGTCGCACTGAGCGCGTCTTCATAGGCCTTCTGATAGTCCTTCCAGCGCTCGCGCTCGGGCATGTCGGCCGTGGAAAATTTCCAATACTTCTTCGGATCGGTAAGGCGTGCGAGGAAGCGCCGCTTCTGTTCGTCCTTGGAAAGATGCAGGAAGAACTTGAGTATAAGCGTGCCGTTGCGGGCCAGATGCTTCTCAAAGTTGTTGATATCCTCGTAGCGCTTCTCCCAGAAGTTCTTGTCAGGCTTGCCGAACTGGGCTTGGTCGATCCACTCGGGGTGGACTTTGACGACAAGGACGTCTTCGTAATAAGAGCGGTTGAAAATTCCGATGCGGCCGCGCTCGGGCAGGGATTTCATGCAGCGCCAGAGGAAATTGTGATCGAGTTCTTCGACGGAGGGTTTCTTGAAGTTGAAAACCTGGCAGCCCTGGGGATTCACGCCGGACATCACGTGACGGATGGTCCCGTCTTTCCCCGCGGCATCCATGGCCTGGAAAATCAGCAGGACGGAGCGGCTGTCACTCGCGTAAAGCAGCTCTTGGGCGGCGTCGAGTTCCACTCGATTTTGGGCGAGGATCGCCTCGGCTTGTTGGTTCATCTCGTCTTTACCGAGCGCTGTGGAGTTGTCTGTGCCGGTCCAGTCGGTCGGATAGTGTTTGAGGTTCACATCCGAACCGGGTTTGACGAGGAACTGTTCGATGAGTTTCGGGGGCATCATGGGCGTGGTGGGTTAGTGGGTTTTAACAAGATTCGGACAAACCCGGCCGGCAGCGAAGTCTGCTAGGTTCGCGAGGGTGGTTTTGGAAATGTTTTCCATCGCTTCATGGGTGAAGAATGCCTGGTGGCCCGTGACCAGAACATTGGGAAAAGTGGTCAAGAGCATGAATACGTCGTCCTTGATGATTTCAAACGAGTGATCGTCGAAAAATAGCTCGGACTCCTCCTCATACACGTCCAGGGCGAGCCCGCCGATGCGGCCTGACTTGATGGCGGCGGTGACCGCCTCGGTGTCGATGAGTGCGCCGCGGCTGGTGTTCACAATGAAGATGCCGTCGCGCATTTTCGCGAGGTTGCCTTCTGCGATCAGGTGATGGGTCTGGGGCGTGAGAGGACAATGCAGGCTGATGGCGTGGGAGCGGGCGAACAACTCGTCAAGGGTGACATAGGTGACCCCGCGGTTCACACAATCCGGGTTGGGAGTAAGGTCATAGGCCAGCACCTCACAGCCGAACCCGAGCATGATCCGGGCAAAGATGTGGCCGATGATTCCGGTCCCGATGACGCCTACGGTTTTGCCGTGAATGTCGTGGCCCATCAATCCATCGAGGGAGAAATTACCCTCGCGCACCCGGTTGTATGCCTTGTGGACCCGGCGGTTGAGTGACAGAAGCAGGGCGGCAGCGTATTCGGCCACGGCATGGGGAGAGTAAGCTGGAACGCGTGCCACTTGCAGGCCCAGGCGTTTCGCCGCGTCCAAGTCCACGTTGTTAAATCCCGCGCAACGCAGAGCCATGAACTTCGTGCCGCCAGCCGCGAGCGCCTCCACAGTGGCGGCATCCAGCACGTCATTGACGAAAGCGCAGACGCCGGGCGAGCCGTCTGCCAGAATCGCGGTCTCCGCCTTGAGCTTGTTTTCAATGAAGACCAACTCGTGGTTGAAATCGGCATTGAACCTGGTGAGAAACTGCTCGTCGTAAGGCTTGCTGCTGAAAACGGTGACTTTCATGAATTCGCAAAAGTATCGCCACTTCAGCGTCGGACTCAAGCATTGAACTCGGGGCGACACGCATGCGCATTGCGCCAAGTAGAATGACACCGGGAAGGGGATGACAAATCGGCTGTAGTCGGTCGTTGCGCCAGAAAGAATGACACCCAGATGCGAACACTAT
>JAYWDF010000294.1:0-2068 GCA_043779985.1 Akkermansiaceae bacterium
AGCTCGACCTCCACGGCCTTGGAGGCGAACACCGCGTAGCTGGACTTGCCGTGGTGGGGCTTTTCGACGGCGGTCCAGCTCATCACGGGCTTGCCGTTCCTGTTATCGAATTCCTCTTCCGGCAGGAAGCGCAGGCGGGTGTGGGCTTCGAGCGCGAGCGGGAGAATTTCGTCGGCCCATTTTTCCGGCCACTGCGTGGGCTTGAGCGATGGATCGGGTTTCCAATCCGCAGGCTCCTTAGCAGCGAGCTGGATCGCCCAATCGCGGGGCTTGAGGGTGTCGCTGTTTTTGCCTTGGCTCCGGCGCTGATAGGTAAGGGCGGACTCGACGGCGTCGAAGTCCCAGTAGGCATGAAAATTCGTCCCACCGAAATGGATGTCATTGCCACCGCGGTCCGGCTTGGCTTCGGGATGGGTGTTAGGGTCGAGGCAATTTCCCTGCGCATCGAGGAAGGCGGCACCGACGTGCAGCGGTTGGTGGATGTCGCCGACGTAGTGGGCGAGCAGCACGATGGCCACTGCCGGGGTGATCTTGCGCTCGTTGTCCGGCCTCTCGGTGCCGGCGACGACGCGGCTGCAATACGCGATCATCTGGACGATGTCCCACTTCGAAGTGCCGACCTTGGTCGCGGCATAGCTCGTCGCTTGGATCGGCACGTCGGTGTAGTGAAACCAATGGTGCGAAGGCGGCATTTGGCCCTCAGTTTCGTCGCGAGAGGGTGGATTGGCTTCGCGAAATGCTAACAATTGAGCCTCCAGTTCGGGGTTTTCGCCAAGCTTGAACGAGCCACGGGCATTGTCCTCGCCGCGGAGCTCGTCGGGCAGTGTCGAGGCCCGCTCCAGAGTGACCGCACCCAGCAGGTTTTTCACGGTGTCCGCAGCGGCCTTACCCTCGATCAACTTGTCGGCCAGCGCACCGACGACGCGGTGGCCGGACTCGCTGTAAGCGGAAAGCGGGCTGAGCGAGCCGACCACGAGCCAGCCGAGAGTTGCGGAAATTTTCATCATCATCATGGGCAGAACATGAGGCCACCAACCGCGCCAGACGAGCGCGGATTGCCTGTAAGATCCGCCACCTGACGTGCGTTCGTTTAGAATTGCAAAATTTTTTGAAATTGTTAGAAGCCGCCTATGTTCAGCCAAAAGCCCTCCAATATGTCTGCCGTGATCTTCGTTTGGAGTGCTCTGGCCGTCACCGCTTTTTGCGCGGATTCCATATCAGTCACCGATCTCAAGGGCCGCTCCATCACCATTGAGCTGACTTCCCTCGCAAACAACTCCGTCACTTTTCGCCGCCAAGGCGCTCCCAAGGAATTCACTCTGCCGGTCGCCAATTTCGAACAAGCCTCGCAAGAACTGATCCGCAAGCAGGCCGCGCTAATCCCGGCCGCGATGCCGAAAATCCAACCCGAGGTGACCATCGACAAGCGCCGCGAAGACGTGGCGGGGAGCCGCTACATGGTGAAACAGGCGATCACCGGCACCATCAAACTCACCAACCCCAGCGCCACTGCCAGCGTGCCCGCCGCCACCGGGAAGATTATTTTCCTCGGCCAAAATACTCGCACACCCAGCCTTTTCACCATCCTTTCCCGCCAGAGCTTCGAGGTCACCCTCAAGCCCGGCGGCACCTTCATCAAGGAGGCGGATCCATTTTCCACCTCCTATGACAGTGACAACAAAGGCAGCGACAACGTCGGCGGCTATCAGTACTTCGGGTATTTCTTCGCGCTGATAGACGCGTCCGACAAGGTCATCCTCGATCTAACCACCACTGGCAGCTTCCGCGTGGCACTCGCTAACAAGCCAGACCTCGTCAAGAAAGTCGTCGCTCTGCCCAAGGGCACCACGCTCAACGACAAGCTAGAACCCACGCCCGCCTCCTCGAAGATCCGGGTGCCGCAGTGAGAGTGCTGGACTGCTGAAATCAATTGCCCGCCGCCGCACTCCCCGCCAATCTCGCGGCCCGCCATGTTTCCACGTCCGCCGAAAAAATTTGTCCCGACGCCCTTCGAATACCATCAGGAAATCGAGATCACCATCGATGCCCTGACCAACCTCGGCGCGGG
>JAYWDF010000295.1:0-2068 GCA_043779985.1 Akkermansiaceae bacterium
TGGCATTGAGGAGTTCTCCCGGATTGGGTGCGCGCTTGCCGGCGAGCATCAGGTGGAGATTCTCCGCACCGGTATCGGTGTAGATGCCTTCTTCAAAGGCGGCCTGGCCGGAGAGAACTTCGGTGGCACCTTGCAAATGAGAATCGCGCCGGAGGCCGAAGATCTTGTGGACGGCAGGTTTGCGCAGATCCAAGTCAATGAGCAGGGTGCGCTTGCCTTGCTGGGCGGCGGCGAGCGCGTAATTGCTAGAAACCAGGGTCTTGCCTTCGCCGGGGAGGGCGCTGCTGAATAAGGTGATGCGGCGTTTTTTCTCATCGCCAAGCAGCGAGATCGAGGCGCGAAGCACCCGGAACATCTCGGCGAAGGTGGTGGATGAAACTCCGTCACGAAACAGCAGCAACGGGTTCCAACGCTCGCGGGCTTCGGAAATGGAGTCTGATTCGGACTTGCTTTTGCGGGCGGCTCCGGTGATCGCCTTGAGCGGGATTTCGGCAATGGCGGCGAGGGCGGGCAGTCCACTTTCGCGTTCGAGTTGGGAGACGGTGTGAATCTTGTTGTCGAGGCGGATGAAGATCATTGCCAAGAGGATGCCGAAGGCGAGGCCGCCGAACGAAGCCATGGCGAGAACCTTGGAGGCGACGGGAGAAACCGGAGCACCGGGCAACTGGGCGGAGCTACTGATTTCCATCTCGGATTCGACGGCGAGCTGGTTGATGTCGGCCTCTTGGATGCGAGTCAGGATGCTGTTGAAAACGCTGGTTTGGCTGCCGATCTCGCTTTCGAGGACATTTCCCCGGGCGAGCAGGAGGCGGCGGGCGGTGAGCAGCTTGGCGGGTTCGTTGGCGCCAGTTTGCTGCCACTCGGCGGCGTGCTTGTCCCAATAATCGCGGTCCGCGGTGGAGGTGCGGGCGGCGTCGAACTCGTTGAGGAAGCGCTGTTGGACGGACTCCAACTCGGCTTGGGCGGCGATCATGCGAGGGTGCTTTGGCAGGTAGCGGCGGGACAATTCCGCCGCCGCGGTTTCGCGGGCTTCCAATTCCTTGAGCGTGACCAACGCCCGCTGATAGGTGGCCATCGCATTCTGGGCGGTTTGGAGTCGGACGCGGGCGGTTTCGGATTCGCGCATGAGGATTTGCAGGGAAGACGTGCGGCCGCTGCTGCGGGCTCCGGTGAGTTCCGATTGATATTCGATGCAAATGGCGTCGGCCAAAGTTTTCGCGACCTCGGGCAAGGGATGGGAGATGAGCACATCCAACAGGCGGGTGCCCCGGCGCACGGAAATCTTGGTCCAGCCAGAAATGGCACCGGCCAGCGAGGCTGCCGGCGGCGGTGCTTCGGGTGTGCTGGCTTCTGCTTTGGTTTTCCCAAACCACGGCAGAGCCCAATCAGGAAGCCACTCGACCGCGCGTGGCATGAGACCTGGCAGGGCGCGCACTTCCGGGCGGGCCGCCACTTTTTGGAGGAGTTCGGGCCGGGTGATGCGCTCCGCCACGGTGTTGAGTCCCTCGAGTGAACGGAGATCCATTTCCTCGACTTGATCCCGGGACATCACGGTCGAGGTCTGTTGCTTGATCAGCAGGGTCGCCCGGGCCTGATAGATCTTGGGGGCCTTGGACAGGTAGAAGAATCCGCCGAGAACGCCGAGAACCAAGCCCAAGGCGATCCAATGCCAACGACCGAGGAGGTCGAGGGCCAGCAATTTCATTTTTTCCGGCCCCTCCTGACGCGACATGCCAGCATCCTGCGGGTCATCCTCTTCGAAATCTTCGGTGTCTTGCGAGTGGCGGCGTGAACGGTGTGAGGGTGGCATGTGATAGAAGAAAGGTCCGGATCAAAACAAGCGCTCGGCCACGGTGACGACGTCGTCGGGTTGCAGCAGGAACGGTCGGTCGCCACGCTGGGAAATGGCTTTGAAATCAACGACGGTCACGTTGCCCCTGCGGCTGATGGTGACCTTTTTAGGGTTGGCCAGTTCGGTGAGCCCGCCAGCCATGGCGATCGCGTTGACAAGATCCAGTCTGCCGTTGAGCGGGAATGCCAAGGGACCCGGCTTGGCGACTTGGCCAAG
>JAYWDF010000296.1:0-6225 GCA_043779985.1 Akkermansiaceae bacterium
GTCCGCTAACAAGAAGCGCCTCCTGTTGGAAAAATTCGGCAGCGTCGCGCGCCTGAAAAAAGCCACCGCCGAGGAAATCGCCGCCATGCCCGGCATCTCGAAAAAATCCGCCGAAGTTCTGTTGGAGTTTCTCGGCAGGAACGATTGATTGCCGAACCCAAGGTCACCTAACGGGCTAACGCCCGGAGATCCCTCAGCCCAGCCCATCGGGCTGGGTCACTGGTCACCACTCGATCATTTGCCGTCGAGTAGGGAAGCTGGCTCGCCCAGCGCGCGGTGCGCGCCGGGTCTTCATTGGTTAGGATGTTGAACAGCTCGGAAATGGCGTCGTAGTTTTGACCGGGGTAGGCGGCGTATTTCCCCATCCCCCGAACTGCGGCGACGGCGGTGGCATCCCGCGAGCCATGCCCCGGCAGCGGTCTTGTTAGCGATGCGGGACGAAGGGTCTCGGGGGCGGAAACTTCGGGGATCGCCTCACGCTGAGTCCGGTGCCCGGCCACATACGCAACGACTCCGGCGCAGACGGTTAGAGCGAGAGTGGTGGATAGGTTCATGGGGATCACCTGAAAATGAGTCGTCCAGAACCCGAGCGCTTTTCAGATCATTCTCCACCAGCGTCTTCTGCAGGTGGGACGGAGAACCTGCGATCCCAAAGCCGCCCTTCAGACTGGGTCTTCACCCAGGCGATTGCAGCGGCGGGACCGATAGCACGCCACTGGGACACGGCATTGACCCTGCCCCACTGGGTCCAGAGAGCGTTCCAGACTTCCTGCGACCAAGCATTTCCTCGATTCTGGGCATCCAGCAGAGTTTGCGTGGCAGCGGTCAACTCATCTTGGGTCATCGCGGAAATGAGTCCGCAGAGGATGTCTGCTTGTGTCTCGGGATCGGCTAACAGCGCGGCCTTTTTCATGAGGGCGACCCCTTCCTCGGAAGTGAGCGCACCTGCCTTTTCGGCGGTGAGCACGTCGGGACCGGTCCGGGTTTTCGGCTTTGGCTGGGCACTCGCGGTCGCCGGTGCCCCGGCCTAGGACGAGGCAGTTCGGGTGTTGATTTTTGGAAGCTCACGGTGGATCTGCCTGCCGGATTTTCCCCTCCCCATCAGAAATGCGGTAATGCCAACCAGAGCGATAAAAAGGAGGGCCAATGAGTTTTTCATAAAAGGCAATCGGGGGGGGGGGAACTCCATGGTCAATGACCACACGCAGCCGCTTTCTAAAGATTCTTCGTCGCGACTTCTATCACAAAAGTTCCAGCGCTAGGATTTCGCTTTGATCCAACAGCAGCAAGCGACTTCAGCCGCAATACGCCGTTCCCGCGGGATCCTTTTGCGCCTAACTGTGCACCAGCCGGTAGGTCGCACGATCATCGCGCGCAGCGACGGTGCTGATAGGGAAAGGATGGCGGAGTGGCAGGTGGAGCCAGCCGCGCTGCCCCCGGGAAATTTCAGGCTTACTTGGTATTTTGCCATCCAGCTCTGATCACGGTGTCGATACCTGCAATCCAGAAATCTCCTTACCCGCCTACCAGTAGCGGGTTAGCCCATTCCCCCCCGAGAAATTTCGGCTTGATTGATTATCAACCATCGCGTTTTAATTCCTGCATTGAGGCCCGCAACCCCGCGAGGCTCCAAACTAACGCGCCACCCCACTACTCCATGAAACCTAGTTTCCGAAACCTGATCAAATCCACGTTACCTGCCCTGATTGTCGTTCCTGCCATGATGCAGCACGCGCAGGCTCAGCCGACCCATAACATCACCCCGGATGCCGCAGGCAACATCGTGGTGGCTGGCACCTTCGATGAAACTAATGGCACCGACTGGTCCATCCTCGCCAGCGGCGGCACCACCTCGCCGTTCTCAGTGACCATCAACAAAGGCGCACTCCTCACGGGCAACGGCTCTTTCGCGAACGGCGTCACCGTTTCCGCACCCGCCTACACCGTCACCAACTCCGGCACCCTCAACGTGGGCGCTTACGGCATCCTCTCGAACCTTGGCGGCACCGTCGTCATCAACACGACAGACGGTCTGATCCAAGGCGGCTACGACGGCATCACCTTCGACTCACGCGGCAGCGGCTCCTTCAGCTCGGTCATCAGTACCATCTCCGGCAGCAGCGGCACCGTCCAAAACGACGGCTCCATCAGCGGCAATAACAATGGCATCTACGCAGGCACCGGACTCACGGTGGAAAACGGCATAAACGGCGAAATCACCGGCGGCTACGGCAATGGCATCTATTCCTACGATGACCTATCCCTCAGCAATCTCGGCACCATCACTGGCGGCGGCAGCCAAGGCAACGTTAGCGTGAGCGCCAACATCAGCGTGTCGCGCGGCGGCTCAGGCATCTATGCGAACAACCACGCCATCATCGACAATTCTGGCACCATCACCGGCACCACCAGCATCATTACTTCTAACAATCTTAAACTCACCAACTCCGGCAAGATCAGCGGCACCGGCGAACAGAACAGCATGGGCAAAATTCCATTCTACTATGCCAATGGTGACGGAATCTCCACGGGCAATCTAGCGGAAATCACCAACGCCAGCACCGGTAGCATCAGCGGCACCTACGATGGCATCCGCGCCGGCAGCGACCTTAAGCTCACTAACAAGGGCTTCATCACCGGCGGCACCGAAACCCAATCTCAGCCCACCGTCGCCGTGGTAGTCGAGATCCCCACTGAGTCCCAGTACATCGGCTCCGGTGTCGTGGCAGGTCCGCGCACAATCATCGATAACAGCGGCTCGATCCACGGCTACGTCCATGGCATCGACATCCTCGACTCAGAATTTGAGGAAGTCTTCGTTGAGCAAACCTTCGTCTCATCCCGCTCTGCTAGCGTGATCTCTGAAGTCATTGAGCCGACTACCTCCTCCATCACGAACAACGGCTCCATCAGCGCTCTCAGTGGCAATGGCATCGACGGCTCCAACCAAATCGAAATCGTTTCCAACAAAGGAACGATCACCGGAGGGACCGCCGCCATCGACCTCCGCAGCGGTGCCGACACGCTCAACCTCAACTATGGCTCCACCGTCACTGGCGACATCATCGGCGGCACAGGCATCGACCAACTCAACTTCGGCTCCGGCTCGGAAACCGTCTCTGAGATTAAAAACATCGTGCGCGGAAATGTGTATGGCTTTGAAACCACCACCAAGTCCGGCACGGGCTTCGCCTTCATCGGCGGACCGGGAGATTCCTTCAACGTCTTCACCGACCAAATCCTCATCAGCCGCGGAGGTCTCATCATCAATGGCAACCTCGCCTCACTCAGCGAAGGCAAAACCCAAGTCACGCTCTCAAACGGCAGCACCCTCGACGGCACCGGAAACTGGAATGCCGACCTCCTCGTCACCTCCGGTGGCCTCAGCGCCGGCGGCACTAACAGCCAGTTAGCCACCTTCGGAGAAACCGTCAGCCCCCGCTCGGCTGCCGCCACCTTCGTTGCAGAGCCGCCCACCAGCATGAACCCTGTCGGCACGCTCACTTTCACTGGTAACGTGAGTTTCTCCACTCAAGTGTTCGCCAAGCAAGCCAGCGCCACGGACAACCACATCCGCGTGGACATCATCCCGCAGACCACAATCATCAACGGCGTCAACAGCGACCTTATCGTTCAAAACGGCAGTGAAAACACCTTCGACCTCACCGGTGTCAACCTCCGCCTCGCCCCCACCAACATCAATAAAACGCTCACCGACGGCACCTACACCATCGTCGATAGCGACAGCCCACTGATCGGCACCAAGCAGTTAGGAACGCTCGGCGTGCAGTTCAGTGACAACGCGCCAGACACCGGGAAATTTGTCGCCAACCAAGGCGGCTCTAACAACCTGAATACGGTCCTCACCCAGTATTTCACCACCACCCACGTCACCGATCCCGCAGTGGTCGCTCCTGAGGTCGTCACCGCCCTCGCCGCGCCGACCACCAGCGTGAAGAATGGCAGCAACTTGGAAATTTCCGTGGATCACGACTTCGCCGGTCTGCCGGGCCTTACTAAAAACCAAGCCGCCCTCGCCTCCGTGATCGACGGCTTCGTCGGAACTAACAACCCGCTGCTCCAAGACTTCATCGCCGCGCTCGACTACTCGGACCTCGCCGCCGTGCAGAACACCCTCGCCGCCCTTGATCCAGGAAATGCCATGGGACTCGCCTCTGCCGTGGTGAATAGCAACTACCGCCTCCATCGCCTCGCTCAGGAACACCTCGCTGCCATCCGTGGCACCAGCCAGTCCAGCTCCCCCACCGGAGCCTCCAGCAAGGATGCCAAAGGCGTCATCACCCCCGGCCAAGCCACCACCAGCTATGGCAAACGCGGCAACGTCTGGGGTTCCGCTTCCTACGATGGCCAAGACTACCAAGCCAGCAGCAGCTCGGACTTCGACGGCAATGCCGGTGCCTTCACCGCCGGTGTCGATTGGCTCATCGCCCCGCAACTCGTCGTCGGTCTCATGGCCGACGGCTCCAGCGGCAGCTACGACAGCCGCAGCCAAAACAGCTCCGACATCGACAGCTTCCGCAGTGCCGCTTACGCCACTTGGGGTTCCGCCACAGGCTTCTACTCGGACGCACTCGTCGGCTACGGCACCCATGACCTCAGCTCCAAGCTCGGCGGCAGCGGCGTGTTAGGCAGCTCCATTTCTAACGACACAGATGCCACCAGCATCCAAGCCATGTGGACGCTCGGCTACACGATGGTCCAAGGAAATGTGAAACACGGCCCCTTCGCCGGACTCGAGTATCAGAACGTCGATGTCGATGGTTACCGCCAATCCGGCCCACTGCCGATCTCGGCAAAGGGCTTCGAAGTGGACTCGCTGCGCGCCCTCATCGGCTACCGCGCGACCGCCACCTTCGGTCAGTTCCGCCCCTACGGCTCGGTGGCCTACGCCCACGAGTTTGAGGACGGCACCGTCAGTCAATCCGCCAGCTTCGGAGGCACCGCCTTCAAGGTCCAAGGCGCGGCGCAAAGCTCGGCCTTCCTCATCAGCCTCGGCACCGGCTACTCTCTAACCGAGAGCCTCAGCCTCGACCTCGGCTACCGCGGAGAGATCGCCACCGACGACGGCATCACCAGCAACGGCGGCTCGCTCGGCGTGAACTACTCGTTCTAATCCCGCCCGCTTCCCAGCCCACAACCCACCGCCGCTCTGCAAAGGGCGGCGGTTTTTTATTAACCCGCCATCAGGTTTTCGACGATCTCATCCGCCAGATCCATTGGCTCGGGCAAATTATCCAGATCCGCGAGGCTGTCATCCTTGAGCCAGAAAAGATCCAGACCGGTCTTGTCGCGAGCGGCGAGTTCCTCGTCGCTGTATTTCCGCCAGCGGCCCTCAGAGTTGGACTCCGCATTCCAAGTTTCCTTCCGCTTGTAGCGGTTGGCGGGGTTGTCGCAACCGATGAATTCCCGAAGGTCTTCCACCCGCAGAGGCTTGCGCTTGAGGGTGTGATGAATGTTGGTCCGGTAGTCGTAATACCAAACTTCCTTTGTCGCAGTGTCTTTGCCCGCAGGCCGGTTGTCGAAGAAGAGCACGTTCGCCTTCACGCCTTGGGCATAGAAGATGCCGGTCGGCAGGCGGAGGATGGTGTGAAGCTCCGTGGTTTCGAGGAGCTTCTTTCGCACGGTCTCACCGGCTCCACCTTCGAAGAGCACGTTGTCGGGAAGTACTACCGCGGCACGACCGGTCGTCTTGAGGAGCGAGCGGATATGTTGGAGAAAATTGAGCTGCTTGTTCGAGGTCGTCGCCCAGAAGTCCTGCCTGTTATAGGTCAGATCATCGCGCTCTTGTTCACCCTCTTCGTTCGTAAAGGTCATGCTGCTCTTCTTACCGAACGGCGGATTGGCCAACACGTAATCCACCGCTTGGGACGGTTGAGCGACCAAGGCATCCGCCGAGGAAATGAGCGACTCGCCGTCGATTTCACCGATGTTGTGGAGAAACAGGTTCATCAGGCATAGGCGGCGTGTGCCGGCGACGATTTCATTGCCTGAAAACGTCTGGTTCTTCAGGAATGCCTTCTCGTCCCTGTTCAATTTGTTCCCTTCCCGAGTCAGATAATCGTAAGCCGCTAGAAAGAAACCGCCGGTGCCGCAGGCCGGGTCGGCAATGGTCTTGCCCGGTTCGGGAGCCATGCATTCCACCATCGCGGCAATTAGCGCTCGCGGAGTGAAGTATTGGCCGGCACCCGATTTCGTGTCCTCGGC
>JAYWDF010000297.1:0-2065 GCA_043779985.1 Akkermansiaceae bacterium
TACATGGATGTCTTCGAGCGCTCGCTCTATAACGGTTTTCTCAGTGGCGTATCGCTTTCCGGTGACCGCTTTTTCTATCCAAATCCGCTGGAATACGACGGCAAGGAAGCGAATAACCACGGCTACGCCGGCCGTGCCCCGTGGTTCGGCTGTGCCTGCTGCCCGCCCAATGTGCTGCGCACCATGGCATCCCTTGGTGGCTATGCCTATGCCGTGCGCGACGAGAAATTGTTCGTCAACCTCTACGCCCAGGGTGAGGCCCGCGCCGAGGTGAAAGGGGACACCGTGCAAATCTCCCAGAAAACCAACTACCCGTGGGATGGCTCGGTCACACTAAGCGTAGCTCCCGCAAAGCCGGCTGATTTCGCACTCTGCCTGCGGATCCCCGACTGGGTGCGTGGCCAGCCGCTGCCCAGCGATCTCTACACCTACGATGACCCCACGCCCGCCGTCTGGACCGTGAAAGTAAACGGCGCGGCGGTGCCGGCTACTCTTAGCGACGGCTACGCTTGCATCGACCGGTCGTGGTCACCCGGCGACGTCGTGGAGTTGGACCTGCCCATGCCGGTGCGCCGTGTCGCGGGGAATCCCAAGATCTCCGCCACCCGCGGCCAGGTGGCGCTCGAGCGTGGCCCTGTCGTCTATGCGTTTGAAGGCATCGACAACGACAACTCGGTCTTCGATTTCTGTCTCCCTGCCGCCGCGAAGGTGACGCCCGTTTTTAAAGCGGACCTGCTAGGCGGCGTGACCGCGCTGGAAGTCACCGGCGCGAAGCGGGTGCTGCGCAATAACGGCGGCGGCATCGAGGAAAAGTCCACCCGCTTGACCGCCATTCCCTACGCCGCATGGAACAACCGCGGGCTGTCGCCCATGACCGTATGGATCGGCCGCGATGCCGACAACGTGCGACCGGTGCCCGCCCCCTCCGCGGCCTCCAAGGCGAAGGTCAGCGTCTCCTTCGCGCGTGGCGGCATGGATCCCGGCCGCATCAATGACCAGCAGATGCCCCGCAACGCCACCGACGGCTTCGCCCCGAACTTCGACTTCTGGCCGCACAAGGGGGGCAAGGAATGGATCGCCTACGACTTTGAAAAACCGGTAAGCGTCAGCGGCGTCACCGTCTCGTGGTTCGACGACACGGGTATCGGCGAGTGCCGACTGCCGAAGTCGTGGAAGCTTCTCTATCAAGACGAATCCGGTGCCTGGCTGCCCGCCCCTGGAGGTCCCGACTACGCCATCCGCAAGGCCGACCCGGTGAAGGTGAAAATCCAACCCGTCACCACCAAATCCCTGCGCCTCGAACTCGATCTGACAGACGGCTTCTCCGCCGGACTCTATGAATGGGAAGTGGAGACGGGGAAATGATTCTGATTCAAGGAGCGGCGGAATCGGTCCGCTGATGCCCATGAAACCGGCGCTGATGTGAGGGGCCCGCATTTCATTGCCAACCCATGGGCGTGGCCGATCGACTGTCGCCCTTCCGAATTATCTGGGCCGTGCCACGCTTTTTCAACGTCGCTTTGACGATTCTCTATCGATTGCCATACAGCAAAAAGCGGTCGGAACATTGAGTTCCGGCCGCCTTGCAAATTACTGATCTCAGCCGGATCAAGCCGGTGCACCCAAGGCACCGGGAATCGGGCCGGGGCCTTCCGGGCGATCTTCTTCCGCGGTCTTAGCTGCGGGCTTTTTCTTGAGCTCGTCGGGGACCGGAGGTGGCTTGGGCGCAGATGGTGGGTTGCGCATTTCTCCGAAGTCGATGATGTCCTTGAGGTGGGTGGCGTCGAGGGTTTCAAATTCGAGCAGCGCCTTGGCGATGAGTTCGACCTTGTCGCGGCCTTCGTTTAGGATGCGGGTGGCGATTTCGTAGGCTTCGTCGATGAAGCGCTTGATTTCCTCGTCGATGATCTGGGCGGTGCTCTCGCTATAGTTGGTGCGGCGGCCGCCCATATCGCCACGTCCGAGGAAGACAGGGCCGTCACCTTCGCCGTATTCGACCATGCCGAGCTTGTCGCTCATGCCCCATTCGCAAACCATGTGGCGGGCGAGGGAGGTGGCTTGGCGG
>JAYWDF010000298.1:0-2063 GCA_043779985.1 Akkermansiaceae bacterium
GCGCCTTTCTCCAACAGCGCGCCGCTCCAGTTTTTACTGCTGTCCGTGA
This sequence comes from Akkermansiaceae bacterium, assembly GCA_043779985.1. Taxonomy (GTDB): domain Bacteria; phylum Verrucomicrobiota; class Verrucomicrobiia; order Verrucomicrobiales; family Akkermansiaceae; genus Luteolibacter. The sequence goes on from JAYWDF010000298.1 coordinate 50, forward strand.
GTTGTTCCGCACTGAACGAATGCAGGTGCATCGCGACGGCTCCTCTGCGGAACTGGAAGCGGTTGTTCAAAAACGGTCCGCTCACGCTCCAGTCATACCAGCCGTAGTAAAGCGAGGCGGCGGTCATCGGATAGTTTTTCGGCAGGGTATCGTTGAAACGATCCACCACGGTCGGAATCCCCTCCTGGACATCGGCTTTGACGATGGACTCCAGCCACTGGTCGCCCTGGGGTATTTTGTTAGCAATATCGACATACGCCCTGCCCCACAGCCCGGTTTTTTCGACTTCCACCGCATCGCGGATCATTCGTTCGCAGGTCGCAAATGTCGGAGCATCGATTCGGGCGGTCAAAACCAGAAACGGCAGGCTCTGCTCGGAGATCGACTTTTCGCTTTGATAGAACTTGTTCTGCAACACACCGTCGAGCGGCAGCCCCTCCGCACCAAACATCGCCAACTCAGAATCCACCGAGGCCTCGTCGTGACCCGCCATCGGGTTCTGCTGATTCGCAGGAACCGGGGGAGCCCCTGGTTTCGGCGCGGGTTTCGGCAGCGGTTGAATCCGCAGCGGCACGCCGCGCAGGGTGACCAGCACGCGGATCCGGTTGATCACCGGCAGGACGACGCCACCGGCCTCCGTTTGCCGGCGCCACCAGCTCCGGGATTCAAACTCCCGGCGGAGGGGCTTTAAAATCCACCGCTCGTAATTCTCCCGCGAAATATCGGGGGTCACCGGCATGTCCAGGGCAATCAGGTTCTCCGCCGGAATCCCCCGTGCGTCGCGATAGATTTCCGCCAGCTTGCGCGACTCCGGCACCGCGGAATTGTAGAGCACCGCCACCGATTCAGGCGAAACCGCCGCGCTCAAAACCGGCGGGATCCCCGCAAGCAGAAGCAAAACCAGAGCGAGTGTTCTCATGGCGGAAAAGCATGCCCAGATGCCGCAATCATGCAAGACCCGGCGCATTTCACAGCGAAATCCGCAGCCCGTCCCATGCCATCCACACTCCGGCGGGAAGACGCTCCGAGACGGATTCCAAGTCATACTCATGACTCAGGTGGGTCAACCAGGTCTCCTTGGCGCGCATCGCCGCCGCAGCACCTAACGCTTCCTCCAGCGAAAAATGGGTCGAATGCGCCGCGGGTCGCAAGGCATCGACGATCAACACGTCCACGTTGTGCAGCAATTTCATCGTCTCCTCCGGGATCCGTTTCACATCCGGCAGGTAGGCCACCGTCCGCGCACCCGGATACTCAAACAAATAGCCGATCGTCTCCACCGCGGCATGCTCCACCGGCAGCGGCGTCACCTTCAGAGCCCCGTAGAAAAATGGTCCGTCGATGCGCCGGGCGTCCGGCCGCACATAGCCACCGATGACCCGGTCCGGGAAAAAAGCCCAGCCGAACATGGTCTCCAGCGTCTTCATGCAACCCGCCGTGGCGTGCAGGGGCAGCGGTTCATGTTTCCGCCAGCAAAACGCCCGCAACTCATCGAAGCCCGCCACATGATCGAGATGTGCGTGGGTATAAAGCACGGCGTCGATCTCCCGCAGGCCTTCGCGCAGCGCCTGCATCCGCAAGTCCGGGCCGGAGTCCACCAGCAAAGTCTGGTCCCCCGCCCTCACCACCACCGATGACCGGAATCGCTTGTCCCGCGGGTCTTCGGACGCGCAAACCACGCAGTCACAGCCTATCACCGGCACCCCTACCGAGGTCCCCGTTCCGAGAAATGTTAAGGAGAAATCCGCCACACCAGGGACCCTACACAAGGCCAGCACGCCCGGCAACCCCATCCCTTCGCATCGGAAGAACAGCTTGCCCTCTCTTTTCAGGATCGGGACTCAGCCGTTAACGAGCCCGCAGAAAGCCCGGCGCCCTGACCAGAGGAGGAAGAGTGCCAGCCCCGAGATGAGGATATTGACCGGATCCACGAGGGTCGCTCCCTTGGTGAGAAAAATATGAAAACAAAGGATGTTCACAATGATGGGTCCGAGCACGAGCAATCCAAAGTTCC
>JAYWDF010000299.1:0-16277 GCA_043779985.1 Akkermansiaceae bacterium
TGCGGGCATTGATGGCGCACAAGGGCTATGAAGCGGACGCACGGCATTGGGCGGGGCGTGTTTCGAAGGAGTATCGAATGATTTTGCTAGAGGACGGGAGGGAAATCGTCACCGAGGTGGTGAACGCGGAGGGGCTTAGGGAAGTCAAGGTGGTCCGCAAGGGGATGAAGAAGAGTGCGGCGGCTGATGAGTTAGAGCGCTTGCAGCGGGGCCGGGATGTGGCGCTGGGGAAGATGCTGCGTTGCCGGATCCGTTACTTCACGGACGGGGCGGTGATCGGCAGCCGGAGTTTCGTGAACGAGGTGTTCGAGGGGGCTCGGGAGCGTTTCGGGAAGAAGCGCAAGGATGGTGCGCGGAAGATGCGGGGTGATGCGAGCCCGGCAGCGGCGGCTTTGTGGAGTTTTCGGGACATCAAGAAGGGAATTACGTAATTCCCCCATGACTTAAGGCAAAAACGCCCGGCCCTTGCCATTCCGCCCATTTTCAACAGCCGTCCCTCCCTATGACCTTCAAACGGGGTGGACTGAGACTTTAGGCCGCGGAATTTTTTAGCGTGTCATCCGCCGCTACCCTGCTTCACTGCGGGCGTTCAAGCGATGCCGCAAAATTCTACTGAAGACACCCTCTTGCTGGTCGATCCCGATCTGGATTTCCTGGATTGGGCGACCAAACACTTGTCCGCCAAGAACCTCCGGGTCCTGCGTTGCGACAATGCCGCGAATGCCGTCAAGGTGATCGAGAAAACCACCGTCAGTGTCGTGGTCGCGGCGATGGAGCTCGAGCCCTTCGACGGGATGGAATTGCTGGGCCGGATCATGCAGCAAAGCCCGCAAACCTTGGTGATTCTCACCGCAGGCTTTCCGACCACCGGCCAAATCATCGAGGCCACCCAGCGGGGGGCGCACGATGTGCTGCGCAAGGAGTCACTGGCCTTCGAACTGCGTCCGGTGGTGGAATCCGCATTGCAGACCCAGGATGACCGCCGCAGCGCGGGACAACCGGATGCGGAAATGCCCAAGCATGACAACCGCGTGAAAATGATCGGTATTTCGCGGGCGCTGCAAGAGGTTTTCAAACTCGTCGGCCGGGTCGCCCGTTCCGACGCGCCCATCCTGATCGCCGGAGAGAGTGGCACCGGCAAGGAGCTTGTCGCGAAGGCCGTGCATGAATACAGCCCGCGGCGGCAGAAGGAAATGATCACCATCAACTGCGGTGCCATTCCTGAAAATCTCTTGGAGAGCGAGTTGTTCGGCCACGAGAAAGGCTCGTTCACCGGAGCGATCGCCCGCCGCGCGGGGCGCTTCGAGCAGGCGGACGGTGGCACGCTGTTCCTCGACGAAATCGGCGACATGCCGCTTTCCATTCAGGTAAAGCTCCTGCGCGTGCTGCAGGACGGATCATTTTCCCGGGTCGGCGCGAACGAAACGCTCACCACCGACGTGCGGATCGTCGCGGCCACCCACAAGAATCTCACGGACGAGGTCGCAGCCGGCCGCTTCCGCGAGGACCTTTATTACCGCCTCAACGTGGTCGAAATCAAGATCCCCGCGTTGCGGGAGCGGATGGAGGATATCCCGCTGCTCGCCGAGTATTTCCTGCAACGCATCACCCGCAAGAACGGAATGGCGCGCATCCGCATCTCCGCGGAAGCTATCGCCACGCTGCAGACCCACAATTGGCCGGGCAACGTCCGCGAGTTGGAAAATACGATCGCCCGTGCTTGCGCGCTCGCGTCGTCGAACATTCTGTTGCCCGCAGACATTCCACTGGCCACCGCTCCCCGCAAGTCCGCCGCCGGCTTTACCGCAGCGCTGGACCAGGTGATCAACGCCGCGCCGACCGGAGTGGACCTCATCGAGTGGTTGAACGGGGAAGTCGCCGGGCGGGTGCTCGACCGGTCGGATGGCGATCTCAAAGAAGCGTCCAACATGCTCAACCTTCCCCTCGCGGAACTCCGGACCCTGCTCGCGCAGAAAAAGTGATATGCTCCACACCGTCGAACACCCGCTAATCGGCGAGGAACTCACGAAACTCCGCGACCCGGAGTGCCCGTCGCCCGAGTTTCGGCAACGGGTGCGGCGCATCGCCTCGTTGATGGTTCCCGCGGTAACCGCGAATTTGGAAACCACGGTGGTTGCGTGCAATACCCCATTGGAAATCACCTCAGGCGTCAACGTGTCACGGGGCATCATCCTTGTCCCCATCTTGAGGGCGGGCTTGGGCTTTCTGGATGGATTTCTCGACCTCATCCCCCAGGCATCCGTGGCCCACATCGGCTTGGCGCGAAATGAGAAGACCCTCGTGGCGGAGTCTTACTACCTGAAGCACCCGCCGAACCTGGAAGAAGACGAAATCATCATCCTCGATCCCATGCTGGCCACGGGCGGATCCGCGATCGAAGCCGTCCGCAGTCTGCGGGAAGCAGGAGCACGCCATGTCCGCTTCGCCTGTCTGGTCGCTTCACCGGAGGGAGTATCCGCACTGCAAGAGGCATTTCCGGATCTCGGGATTTATGCGGCCTGCCTCGACCGCTGCCTCAACGCCTGCGGCTACATTCTCCCAGGGCTCGGCGATGCGGGCGACCGGCTTTTCGGGACCTGTCCCTGAACCTGCCGTTTTTCGATCATCCGGGCTGGCAATGGATCGGTTATCCTTTTAGCCTTGGGCCGTCCGATGAAGTTGTGGCCGCTCTTTTTACTCATTCTGCCCGTCCCGCAGCCAGCGCTGCTCGGGCAAGAGCTTGCCGTGGCCACCCGCCTTGGCGACGAGGCCCTCGCCGAGGGCTTGTGGGAAGTGGCGGAACTGCATTTCCGCCAAGCGCTATCCGCCCCGTCACTCCAAGCTGACGCCAAGTCCCAACTCGCGATCCGCCTTGCCGAGTCGCTGATCCGCGAGGGAAACCCGACGGACGCCATCGAATTGCTGGGCCAGTCGTTCGTCGCCGGCCATCCCGAAGCTCCGTTCTGGAAAGCCCAAGCCCTCGCCGGGCAAAATCATTTTTCCGAGGCCGCTGAGTTGTTTTCAAAGCAGCTGCTCGATCCTGCCGCGCCCCACCGTGCCGAGGCGGGTTTGACCCTCGCCAGCCTCCAGCTCGCTCTGGACCAGGCGGATGCCGCACTCGATACCCTCGCGAAGCTCATCCCCCTGGCCGACGACGCCACGCGGGTGAAGATCCAGCTCTATCAAGTTGAGATTCTGCTCGATCTCAAGCGCACCGCGGAGGCACGGCAAGCCATGCCCGCCACGGACGTCATCGCCGATGCCGAGCGGCCACTCGCCGCATTTCTGAAAGCACAACTGTTGTTCAACGAGGGCCATCCCGCCGATGCAGAGGCCGCTTTTCAGACACTCGTCAATCATCCTCAGGGCCAATCGCTCACCCGCCATCACCTGGCTGCCATCGGTCTAGCCGATGCCATCCACGCCCAAGGGGACGCGGATGCAGCGGCGAAATCACTGCTTAGTTTCCTCCAGGAACACTCGGATTCTCCCCTGCTCGAGACCATTTTCCAACGCATCCTCCAGTGGATGCCCGACAAACCGACCGCTACCGATCCCATCCTCGAACGCATCTCGCAGTGGATCACCGCACCGATCCTACCGGCGCTCGGTCCCATTGCCGCAATTCCTTCCGACAGCGGCGCCACCACCGCCTGGCCGCTTCGCACGCAGCCCGGCGACCTATCAGACCTCTTGGCCTATTCACTCTACGCGCGCGCCATGGGCCTGCATCGCATCGGCACTTCTGAATCGAAAGCCGAGGCACGCCGCTTGATGAACCGCCTACGCATCGAAAATCCCGGTCACGTGCTGGCCTCCAAGGCGCTCTATCAAATCGCCCGCTGGCGTCTTGACGAGGGAGCCATGGATCAGGCCTTTGCCATCCTCGATACCCTCCGGCTCAACGCGCACACTCAGGAACTCAGGGGCGACGCCGCATTTCTCAAAGCCCGCGCCGCTTACTTGAATGGCGATCCGAAGCAAGCCATCCAATTGTTCGACGAGGCAGCACTCGTCCTCGCCCCGGCGGAAGCCAAGGCCGCCAAACTGCAAGCCGCCATCGCCCGCCTGCGCAGCGGCGACCTCAAGGGGACCACCCTGATCCAGCTACCAAGCACCGGGCAGGATAAGACCCTCGATGCCGATCTCGAGCTCGAACGCGCCCTTGCCAGCACCCCTCCTGCCGCGACCCGGGCAGCAGTCGAGGAGTTCCTCACCCACTTCCCCGATCATCCGCGAGTTCCCGAAGCGCGCTTGGCCGCTGCGGAAGCTGCATTGGCAGGCCCCTCCCCCGATCTCGCGTTCGCCAGCGCTCAGTTGGACCTCATTGCCGCAGCTGACGGAAAATCAGTCGCCCTCCCCGCCCCGCGGATCGCCTTGGCCCGCCTGCACATCGCCGATCTTTCGCGAGACTCGGCAGCCACCATCGCCGACGCGCAATCCATCATGGCGACCTATCCGGCAGATCCCGCCGCGGCGGAAGCCGCACTCACCCTCGGGCGCAATCTCTTCCAGACCGGCAGCTACAATCCCGCCCGGCTGGTTCTCGAGAAACTCGCGGCGACCGACACCAACCCCGCCCGGGCCCAGGCGGCCTGGCTTCTTGCAGCCCGCTCGGCGGCGCTCGGTGGCACCCCGCAGTCGAAGGAAGAAGCGCTCATCCTCTTTGACAAAGCGATCGAAGCCAAGGGCCCCATCAGCTCGATCGCCAGCTTGGAAAAGGCCAGCCATCTCATCGCGATGTCACGGCTCGCGGAAGTGGCCACCTTCCTCGGGAAATGGACAAAATCCCTCCCAGAAGACGACCCGCTCCAGCTGCCGGCTGGACTATTGTTAGGCGAAGCGCTCTACGCCCAAGGCAGCACCAACCCGGCATCGCTGGTGGAGGCGCTTGCCGTTTATGACAAGCTGGTCGCTCACGCGAAAAACCAACCCGCGCTTCTCAACCGCCTCCAATACCTGCGCGGGACGACGCTCGAGCAGCTGCCGGATGAAAAGGACCCGACGAAGAAGCGCGAGAAGCTGGCATTTCAAGCCTATCACTCCGTTCTCGAAACGACCACGCCACCGCTGGAATGGGAGTATTTCGAGCGCTGCGGCTTCCGCGCCCTCGCCCTGTTGGAAAAAGCCGAGCGGTGGCCGGTCGCCATCACGGAGGCCAAGAAAATCGCCTCGTTCAAAGGCCCCCGGGCCGAAGAAGCCGCTAACCGCGCCCGCCAACTCCAGCTCAAGCACATGATCTGGGAGGATTGACCGGATCCACGCTGAAATTCTCAAAACCGATCAACTGAAATCTCTTATGCCAAATCTTCTCGTCACAGGAATCACCGGCCGCATGGGCCAAGCCGTCATCGAAGCCGCTGCCCAAGCCAACGTGCCCGTCACCGCCACTCATGATGCGGGGCAGGACATCGGAGCTGCCATTTCCAAGGCCAGCTGCGCCATCGATTTCACCATCCATTCCTTCACCACCACGCTCGTCGAGGCGGCGTTGAAAAGCGGCACCAACCTGGTCATCGGCACCACCGGACACACCGATGCGGAACGGGCCGTGATTTATGAGGCTGCGAAATCCATCCGCATTGTTTACGCCGCGAACTACTCCGTGGGCGTCAATACGCTGTTCTGGCTCACCCGCCAAGCCGCCCGGATCCTGACTCAGGACCGCTTCGACATCGAGGTCACCGAGATGCACCACAAGCACAAGATCGACGCGCCGTCCGGCACCGCCCGCCGCATCCTTGAAATCCTCAACGAAGAAACCGGCACCTCCTATCAGGACGATGTCGCGCACGGCCGCTTCGGCAACATCGGGCCGCGCAAGCCGCGCGAAATCGGCATGCACACCCTGCGCGGTGGGGATGTGGTGGGCGACCACACCGTGCTTTTCGCCGCCGATGGCGAACGCATCGAGCTCACCCACAAGGCATCCTCCCGACTCACCTTCGCCGCCGGCGCCGTCCGCGCCGCCTGCTGGCTCGAAGACCAGCCGGTGGGACTCTATGACATGCAGGACGTCCTCGGACTCGTCTAGCAACTGCCGGATGGATCAGGCAAGCCCTCCCGACTCACTACTTCACCTCCCCATGCGTCCCTTCCTCATTCTCCCGTTACTGTTAGCTCTGGCTGCGTGTGAGCGACCGAAATCAACAGCGGAGACTGCCACACCCGCACCTGCACCGAAAGAAACCGCCACGCTTGCGGACCTCAAGACCTCGGTCGTCCGGATCAACTCCACCCAGCAATCCTGGAACCCCGGCCAACCGTGGGAGAAGAATCCTCCGAGCCAGCGCCGCGCCCTCGCCGCCATCGTCGGTCCGCAGCGGGTGCTTACCACCTCCGAGCTTGTCGCGGATGCCACCAACCTCGAATTTGAATCTCCCGACGGCACTCACTTCGCGCAGGCCAAGGTGATCGCCGTGGACTACGAAGCAAATCTCGCGCTGCTCGGCCCGGCCTCGGAAAAGGAGGGCAACCTGCTGTTTGAGAAAACCACCCCCCTTCAAGTCACCGCCCCGCCGAAAATCGGCCAGACCCTGGAGATCCTGCAGATCGAGGACAACGGGCTGCCGCTGCTCACCCCGGGCAGCCTCCAGAGCATCGACGTGACCTCCAACTTTCTCCCGGGACACGGCTTTCTCACCTATCGGGTCAAGGCATCCATGCAAAGTGCTGCCAGCAGCTATTCCTTGCCCGTGCTGCACGATGGAAAACTCGCAGGCGTCCTGATCAGTTATAACTCCAAGGACCAGATCTGCGACGTCGCATCGACCGACATTGTTTCCCGATTTCTCAAGGACACCGCGAACGGCGATTACAAGGGCTTTCCAAGCCTCGGCATTTCCATCGCCCGCACGGAGGACGCTTCGTTCCGGCAATGGCTGAAGCTCACCGACGACCAAGGCGGACTCTATGTCCATTCCGTCCGCAAAGGTGGCGCGGCGGAGCTCGCCGGAGTTAAAAAAGGGGACGTCTTGCTCGCTATCGACGCTCACCCGATCGACCGCCGCGGCTACTATCAGCACCCGAACTATGGCAGCCTGTTCTGGGGCCATCTGATCCGCGGAGAGAGAACGACGGGTGAATCCGTCACCTTGTCGATCCTTCGCGAAGGTAAAGCTCTTGATCTCAAAGCGGTCCTCACGCGCGAGGAGGAAAGCGCGCGCCTCGTGCCGGGATACAACTTCGGCAAGGCACCTAACTATCTCATCAAAGGCGGCTTGGTTTTCCAGGAACTTTCACGGCCGCTGCTCGAATCCTTCGGCGAGAACTGGCAGACGCGCGCGCCGCTCGATTTTCTCGATGCCATGGAGAACCCCGAGAAATACGAGGGCAAGGTGGACCGCATCGTGTTTTTGAGCGGGTCCATCCCCACTCCGGCCACGGTGGGTTATGAGAGTCTGCGCAATCTCATCGTCCGCAAGGTCAACGGCCAGGAAATCAAGAACATGAAGGGCCTCATCGACGCCTTCAAAGGAAACCTCAACGAGCGCCATTCCATCGAGTTTGCCGAGGACGACTTCACCATCTACCTCGACACGGCGGTCACCACGGCGGTCGACACCCAACTCCTCCAGCGCGGCATCTCCCGCCTCTCGCGCGCCGAGTGACGCATCAGGCGCCGGAGGATTCCCCGCGGGACCGGTTCACTCGACGGTAACGCTCTTCGCGAGATTGCGCGGTTGGTCGATTTCGCAACCGCGGAGACGGGCGACGTTATAGGCGAATAGCTGGAGCGCAACGGCCGCTGGAATGGTGGCGACGAGCGGATGGCAGCGAGGCACGGTGATGAAGTCATCCATGCACTCGGCGGTCTCATGGTCGCCCTCGGTGACGATGCCGAGGATGCGTGCTCCGCGGGCGCGGCATTCCTCGATGTTGCCGAGGGTCTTGTCCTTGCCGGGAATGTCGCAGGCAAGGGCGATGATGGGCGTGCCTTTTTCCAACAGCGCGATGGGGCCGTGCTTGAGCTCGGCGGCGTGGTAACCCTCGGCGTGGATGTAGGAAATCTCCTTGAGCTTGAGGGCACCTTCGAGGGCCACGGGATACATGGGGCCGCGGCCGATGAAGAAGGCGTGTTCGTTTTTCGTGTAGTCCGCAGCGATCTTGGCGATGTGGTCGTTCTGGACGATGACCTTGGCGACAAGTGAGGGGATGGACTCGATCTCGCGTGCGAGCTTGATGCCTTCCTCACGGGAAAAGCGGCGGCCACGGCCGAGCTTGAGGGCCATCATCAGAAGCACGGCGACCTGGCAGGTGAAGGCCTTGGTGGACGCAACCGAGATCTCCGGCCCGGCATGCAGATAAACTCCCCTACCCGTCTCGCGGGCGATGGTGGAGCCCACGACATTGCAGAGGCTCATGACGAACGCGCCCTTTTGGTTAGCCTCGCGCACGGCAGCTAACGTATCGGCGGTTTCCCCGGACTGGGAAATGGCGACGACCAGATCGCGGCTGCCGAGGATGGGATTCCGGTAGCGGAATTCGGCGGCTTGCTGGACCTCCGCGTGGATGTCCGCGAGATCTTCGAACGCGTATTCACCGACAAGTCCGGCGTGTAGCGAGGTGCCGCAGCCGATGAGAACCACCCGGTTGAGCTCGGCGAGTTCGCGAGGCGAGGTGCCCATGCCAGCGAGCACGGAGGAGCCGAGGTCGAAGTCGAGGCGGCCGCGGATGGCGTTTCCGAGTGAGTCCGGCTGCTCGTGGATTTCCTTGAGCATGAAGTGGTCGAAACCACCCTTTTCCGCAGCGGCGGCATCGAAGGCGAGCTGGGCGATCTCGCGGGTGACGGGAATGTTGTGGAGATCGCGGATGTCGATGGAATCCGCGGTGATGATGGCGATGTCGTTATCATCCAGATAGATCACGCGCTGGGTGTAGGCGACGATGGCGGAAGCATCAGAGGCGATGATCGTCTCGCCATCTCCCACGCCGATGACGATGGGGCTGCCGCGGCGGGCGGTGATGATCCGATCCGGCTCGCGGGAGGAGAGAACGGCGATGCCGAAGGTCCCCTCGACTTGATGGAGGGCGTCGCACACGGCTTGAAAAAGATCTCCCTTGTCGCAATCCCCAATGAGGTGGGAGAGCACTTCGGTATCGGTCTCGGAGTAGAAGTGGTGACCTTTCCCCTCAAGCCGGGCGCGGATGGAGCGGTAGTTCTCAATGATGCCGTTGTGAACGAGCGCGATATCGCCGGATTGGTCGAGATGCGGGTGGGCATTGACCTCGGTCGGCGGGCCGTGAGTGGCCCAACGGGTGTGGGCGATGCCGGTGGTGGCGCGCTGAAAAAGCTCGGGCGACCATTGGGCATGGGCCCGGTCACTGAGCTTGGAAACTTTTCCCGGGGCCTTGGCGACGAGGATTTGATCGTCGTCCAAAATGGCAACGCCCGCAGAGTCATAGCCGCGATATTCGAGACGGCGCAGTCCGTTGATGAGCACTGTGGCTGCATCTGCTTTTCCGATATATCCGACGATTCCGCACATGGTAAATTGAGAGTTAGAAGTGATTGATTGAAAGTTACGTGTGAAGATCGTGCTGGACGATCTCGCCGGGACGAGTACTGGTGTTAGGCCAGAGTTTGCGCCCCGGGTAGATGGAAGTGTTGATGCCGGTGTGGACGCCATCGCCGATGATGGTGCCGAACTTGCGGCGGCCGGTATCGACGAGGACGCCGGCGACCATGGAGCGGTGGTTTTTCCCGTCGTGGCGGAGATTGGAGGTGGTGGTGCCGGCCCCGAGGTTGACCTTTTCACCAAGGACGGAGTCGCCGATGTAGGAGAGGTGGCCGACGTTGGTGTTGGAGAGGATGAGGCAGTTTTTGATTTCGACGGACTGGCCGATGTGGCAGTTGTCGCCGATGCTGGTGTTGCCACGAATGTAGCAGTTGGGGCCGATTTTGCAATTGGCGCCGATGACGACATTTCCCTCGATGAAGACACCGGGCAGGATGCGGGTGCCGAGCCCGAGGTGAATGGTTCCCTCGATCACAGCCGAGGGGTGAATCTCGCCGTGGATGGAGTTCCCGGTGAGCGCGGAAACATAGAGCTCATTCGCACGAAGCAGATCCCAAGGGTAGCGAATGATGAACGAACTTGTGGCGACGAAGGCGTTGGCAAGATCCGGAGAGGTTCCTTTCCAGACCAGCGGAGTATTTAACGAATCCACGAGAGTGAATTTGTCGCCGGCCAAAAATCCAGCCATGTCGGCGGGATCAAGCCAGGCGTGAGAATCGACAGTTAGAGGATGAGGGAACGAGACGTCCCCGCCCCTTACCGGGCCGATGACCCGCCGGTGGTGTTCGGCGAGCGGGATGTTGGCGATGGGAAATTCCGCGATTTCCCGGGCCAGGGACAGCGGTGCGCAATCTGAGGAAGCGAACGACATGAGGTTTTTCTAACCAATTTCCTCGTGGATGGCTATGGAGAATTTGCTGACCCAGGAGGTGACTTCGTCGAGCTCGCGATGCTCCACGAGCACGCGGATCTTGTTCTCGGTGCCGGAGTAGCGAATCAAGTGGCGGCCCTTGTCGCCAAACTCGGCGGTGGCCTCGGTCATGAGCTTCTGGAGTTTTGGCAAAGTATCCAAGGGTGGCTTGGAGGGCACAGGCATGTTAGCGAGCTGGGTCGGGTACTCGTGCATGATGGCGGCGAGTTCGGCGAGCGTTGCCTTGCGCCCGATCATCATCCGGAGGACCTGCAGCGCGCTGAGGATGCCGTCGCCGGTGGTGACGTGGTCGCCGAAGATGAGGTGGCCTGAATTTTCCCCACCGAAGGAGTAGCCGTTTTTCCGCATGCATTCGATGACGCTGCGATCGCCGACGCCGGTGGTTTCCACCTTGATGCCGTGCTGCTTCATCGCCTCGATGAGGCCCAGATTACTCATCACCGTAGCCACAAGCGTATCGTGCCTGAGTTTCCCTTGTTCCTTGAGGCCGATGGCGCAAAGCCCGAGAATGCGGTCGCCACTGACGACTTGGCCCTCGGCATCGGTGAAAATGACGCGATCGGCATCGCCGTCGAAGGAGATCCCGAGGTCGGCCCCGTGCTTGCGGACGAGCTCGCCAGCAGCTTCCGGGTGGAGGGCTCCACAACCGTCGTTGATGTTGAGGCCGTCGGGTTCGTTGCAGACGGTGATGACTTCGGCTCCGAGTTCCTTGAAAATGAGCGGGCCGATGAAGTAGGCAGCGCCGTTTCCGCAATCGACGACGATTTTCAGCCCATGTAGGGAAATATTGTCAGCAGTGTGCTTTGCGAACTCGATGTAGCGCCCCCGGGCGTCATCGATCCGGTGGGCTTTGCCGATTTGCCGCGGCGGCAAGGGAGACGTCTCAGGCTCGTCGCCCATGATGTGCCGCTCGATGAGGCTCTCGATCTCGTCAGAAAGCTTGTAACCGTCCGGCCCGAAAATCTTCATCCCGTTGTCCTCGTAAGGATTGTGGGAGGCGGTGATCATGATGCCGGCGACGGCACCCATCGATTTCGTCAAATGCGCGACCGCCGGCGTGGGCATGGGGCCGACAAGATAGACGTCCATTCCCATCGAAACGAGGCCGCTGGTGATCGCCGATTCCAACATGTAGCCGGAAATGCGGGTATCCTTGCCGATGAGCACCCGGTTACGGCGGGTACCGTCAGAGCGGAGCACGTTGGCGACGGCCTTGCCCATTCGCAGGGCAACTTCGGCCGTGATCGGGAATTCGTTGACCCGGCCTCGAATGCCATCGGTTCCAAATAATTTCATGGTGTGTTTCAATGTCCGGAAGCGGTGATTTGTTCAAAAAAATATGAACAAATCAAGACAAAACCCTCTACCTCAGGAACCTCCGAGCAGGGCCCGGTGGATGCGCCCCGGCGATTTCTTAAGAAACTGGCGGGCCAGCGATTCGAATTCATCGGAAAGGTCGGTCAGATGCAGCTCCAGCCTGCCCTCGCGATCCACAGTCTGGAGCAAATCGAGCCGGGTGAGTTCCTTTTTCAAATGCTCGGCACAGGTCGTCGCGGAGTCCACGAGCCGCAACTCCGGTGGCAGGATTTCCCGTAAAACGGGGATCAGCAACGGATAATGGGTGCAAGCGAGCATGAGGGTATCGATCCCCTTCTCGACGAGCGGGTCCAAATACGTCTTCAAAACCAACCGCGTCGCCGGGTGATCGATCCAGTTTTCCTCGATCAGCGGCACCAGCAGAGGGGCGGCTTGGCCGTGGATGATCAGCCCGGTCTTGCGCAACGCCAGCGCGTGCTGATACGCGTGCGAACGGATGGTCCCGCGGGTCGCGATGATCCCGATGCGCTCGGCATTCGGGCAGGCAAGCGCGGCTTCCACCCCGGGCTCGATGACGCCGAGGATGGGGATGCGGTATTTCCCGAGCAAACTGGGCAGCGCATGCGCCGTAGCCGTGTTGCAGGCGACCACGATCGCCTTCACCCCACGGGCAATGAGAAAGCGCACGTCTTCATCGGCGAATTGGCGGATGGTTTCCGGGCTTTTCGAGCCGTAGGGCAAGCGCGCCGTGTCTCCCAAATACAAGATGTCTTCCGCAGGCATGAGTTCCTGCACGGCACGAACGACGGTTAAACCGCCGACACCAGAGTCGAAAAATCCAAGAGGCGCTGAATTCACTGGCGCGAGTGTGACGGGCACTCCGGTCTCTGAAAAGCGGAGAAGCTGGAAATCGAAATTTCCCCGAATTCACAATCCGCAGCGATTCCCCGTTTTCCGCTTCCCCGCAAGCGACCGCAGGTCTAGTTTCCCGGCGACATGAGTAGCTGTGGGCCGAAAATGAAGATGGATCCGACTTTGCACCGGGACAAGAAGCCGGACTGGATCAAAGTCCGCTTGCCAAACAATCCCGCGTTTTGGTCCACCAAGTCGCTGATCACCGACTTGAAGCTGGTGACCGTCTGCGAGGAAGCGCAGTGCCCGAACCGCTGGGAATGTTGGGGCCAAGGCACCGCCACCTTCATGATCGCCGGGGACAAGTGCACCCGCGCCTGTGGATTTTGCGCGGTCAAAACCGCCAAGCCCGATGCTCTGGAATCCGACGAACCGCAACGCGTCGCCGAGGCCACCCGCCGCATGAACCTGCGCCACGTCGTCATCACCGCCGTGGCCCGTGACGATCTGCGCGACGGCGGCGCCGAGCATTTCAAGCAAACCATCGAAGCCGTCCGCCAGGCGAATCCGGAAATCATCATCGAGGTGCTCGTCCCGGATTTCAACGACCGTGACTGGGCACTTGCCTTGGTGATGGAAGCCCGACCGCACATTTTCAACCACAACCTGGAAACCGTCGAGCGGCTCACCCCGCTCGTCCGCTCGCGCGCCCAGTATCAACGCAGCCTCACGGTCCTGAAAAAAGCCAAGGCCATGGTCAACGGCAAGGTCGCCACCAAAAGCGGCATCATGTTAGGCCTTGGCGAGCGCCATGGGGAGATTCTCCGCGCCATGGACGACCTGCTCGCCCACGACGTCACCGTGCTCACCATGGGTCAGTATTTGCGCCCGACGCAGAAACATCTCCCGGTGGTTGAATACATCACTCCCGAAGCCTTCGACGAATACAAGGCCATCGCCCTCGCCAAAGGCTTCCGCCACGTCGCGAGCGGGCCGCTGGTCCGCAGCTCCTATCATGCGGCGAATTTCCGCCCGGAGCTCGATGTCCTTGAAGCCATCGAAGCCGACGTTCGCGCCGCCAAAGGCTTGGAACTCGGCCCCGAGCACCTCGCCCTGCCGACCCCGAAGGCGTCCATCCTCCAAGCCATCGCTTGATCGCATGCGCCATTGGCTGATCAAGTCCGAGCCCGACGTTTTCGGAATCGACGACCTTGCCAAGGTCGACCGCGAACCGTGGAGCGGTGTGCGGAACTATCAGGCCCGCAATTTCATGTGGAAGGACATGAAATCCGGCGATCTCGCCTTGTTTTATCACTCGAACGCGAAGCCACCCGGGGTCACCGGCATCGCCCGCGTCGTCGGCAAGCCCTACCCCGACCCCACACAGTTCGAACCGGACAGCGACTACTACGACCCCAAGTCCAAGCCGGAAAATCCACGCTGGTGGCTCACCGACTTCGAATTCGTGGCAAAATTCCAGCAAATGCTCACGCTCGAAGCCATCAAGGCAGACTCCCTGCTCTCTGAAATGATGGTCTGCCAGCGCGGCACCCGACTCTCAATCAATCCGGTCGATCCCCTGCACTACAAGCGGGTTTGCAAACTCGCGGGCCCAACAACCGCGTAAGCGCGCGCCGGTCCAAGCTATATTTTTTCACCCGGGAGACAAATCCCACCACCCGCCTCGCTCTATGGATGAAGTTACTCCCATGGCATCTCTATCCGCGGTTCCAGAAGCATCGCCCGCCGCTTCCGCATGGCGTGAGTGGCTGGAAACTCATGGCCCGAAGCTACTGCTCTTCGCCCGCCAGCAAACGCGCTCGCAGGAAGACGCGAAAGACATTTTCCAAGATGCCCTCGTCAAGCTCGTGGAGAAGGTCCGCACCGGCGAGTTCGTCGGCGGCCAGGATTCTTGGCAACCCTATCTCTACACCGCGATCCGCCGCCTCGCGATCGACCTGAGCCGGCGGGATGATCGCCGCAAGCGCCGCGAGGACAATGTCACCGCCGACGCGGAGACCGAGCAATACGAAGCCTTCCACCCTTGGTTCGAAAGTGAAACCTCGGACGACGAAACCCGCGCCCAACTCGAAAGCAGCCTCAAGGAGCTTCCGGAAAAATTCGCGGAAGTCATCACCATGAAAATCTGGGGCGAGCGCACGTTTGCCGAGATCGGTGAAATTCTTGGAATTTCTCAAAACACAGCGGCCTCTCGGTATCGCTATGGACTTGAAGCCCTCAAACGCAGTCTCGGCAATGCCCGCCGGCGCGGAGACCTCTCCATCTAACCTGCCTCACTCACTTACCGCCATGACTCCCGATCCCTCATCCCTCGAAGCGGACCTTCGCGAACTCCGGGCATCCCTGCTCGATGAGGCGTTGCTCCTGCGCCTCGAGGCTGCGGCCGAAGGAACGCTGACACAGCTCAGTCATGAGGAAATCCGTTTCGAGCAGTTTCTCCGCGAGTCATCTCCCGCTAGATTGCCCGCCGCCTTCCTCACAAAACTGGAAGGTGTCGTCCTCGATACCCCCTTCCACGTGAATGAAAAAATCGTGATGTTCCCGAAGGGAAGCGCTGCAACAAAGGCCCCTCGCACCCGCCCGATCTGGGGTGCCGCGGCAGCGGTCGCACTGATCGGAGCCGCATCCGCATTGCTGATGCCTTCCGGCAAGGCCCCGGAAAAAATCGCGCGTCAAAGCCCGCCGCCCTCCGCTCCTATCACCAGCCAGGCAGCAGGCAACTTCGTCCCCGCCAGCTTCAACCGCGGTCTAAGCGAGGTGCATGATGAAGGCGTCGTCTGGAAATCCAATACCCAGCCGCACAGTCTGGTCCGCATGGTCTATAAGGACAAGATCACTCTCAAGGACGCCAATGGCAGAACCTTCCAAGTCGAACAGCCACGCATCGAATACATGTTAGTTCCAGCGAAAACCGACTAACTCCGGTTTCTTCAAACAAATTTATTCTACTACTACGCTTCCAGTAAGTAAGTCATGAAAACCAAATCCTTTCCATTTCTCTACGCCGGCCTCGCCGCCGCGCTGGTCACGCCCGTCTTCGCGCTGGAAGCGCCCGACGATGACGCGCCGCCGCCAACCGCACTCAAGCAGGATGCCGCCAAGCTGCCCGAAATCAAACTCCCACCCGCCGAAGCACCTGCGGTGAAATCCCAAGTCCCCTTTCTCGGCGTGGTCTCCGGTGAAGTGCCGGAAATGTTAGCCGTGCATCTCGACTTGAAGGCCGGTGAAGGAATCATCGTCCGGTCCCTCGTGCCGGACGGTCCTGCGGCCAAGTCCGGCATCACCGTCAATGACGTGATCACCGAGGTCGCCGGCCAAACCGTCGGCTCACCAACAGACATGAGTCGTGAGATTTCCACCCATAAACCAGGCGATACCGTCACACTTCACCTCATTCACAAAGGCAAACCGACCACGCTCGACGTCTCCCTCGGAGTCAAACCCGAGGACCTCGCCGCGCTCGAACCGCAAGCACTCGACCCGCTTCACCTCGAGGGCATTCCCAAGGAACTCGCCGAGCGAATCCAAAAAGCCCTCGGCGGCAATCTCGGCGGACTCAACCTCCAAATGGGAGCCGATGACGCCCAAATCCCCCCACGCATGGAAGAAGCCATGCGCGACCTGCAAAAGCGCCTTCA
>JAYWDF010000300.1:0-2059 GCA_043779985.1 Akkermansiaceae bacterium
GATCAGCCGAAAGAGCCATCGATCCGATGTAAGACTTCCCGTCGTCGCGGTCCGCATAGACGCAAAGCTGGATACGGTAGTCTCGGTAGTCGTCTGCCAGCAATGCTCGTAGTCCCGTAAGAAACTTCGGTGTGCAGTGATCGGGTGTAACGTCCAAGTAGCGGGTGTGATTTGGCCACCAGTCATCCCCCACGAACGGTGACTCGTCGGACTCGGGGCCAAATTGCTTAGCGGCTTCATTGCGGATCAGGTGGATGAGGAATGAATCCCTTCGCTCATACTCGGATTCCTCGCTCTCGGTCGCAAACTCCGCAATGAGCGCCTGCTCACCGAACAGCTGATCGAATTGATCTGGCGATACGACTTGTTGGTTTTCAGGCAGCATATAAATTCTTCGACTAACGTCAAAAGTGATCGCAACCCCACTAGCGGGAGCCAGCGCGGAAACGGGGGTGAAAGATGAAGTCACACAAGACTTCGCCGACAAAGGGGCTAGTGGGGGTTGCGATCCACGGCTTGTTAGGTGCTTCTTCATTCATGGCGGGTGTCAGCTATCGGCTTACCAGTATCCTCAAGAGACTGGATGTGTTCCTCGTCAGGAATCTCCACCTGAACTCGATACTCTCGGTCCAACGAATCTATTGCGTAAAAGGTAATGGTGGTGTCTCCGTCCTCCCTTGCAGGGGCAAGATACGCGAGGTCGAATGGCTCAATCTTGAAATCGTGGCGGTCCCCTTCCTCAAGATTCAGCTTCTGAGGGTGCAGGCCGGGTGGAGTCAACCGGCTCTCGGTCATGAAGACCTTGTTCCCATCGATCACCTGCCATTTGTTCTCTTCCAAGATCATTCCCACTTGGATGATCTTGATGGTCCGTCGCCCGTGATTCTTGAGGGTCAGATGAACGGCGAAATGCCATTCAGGTCTCTGGATCGATTGCGATGCAGTCATGCTGCCGGTCATTCTGAGATCATGCCGATCCCCGCGCCACTGGCTCCACGAGATCCAAAGGCTGACGCTGCCAGTAATGGTGCCGAAGAGGCCAAGGAACATTTCGAGCGTCATAATGGTCTTAAATTTTCTTCACCTAACGTCAAAAGTCCGCCCACGGGCGCGATTGAGAAGGAGGTTGAAAAGTGATTGTGGAGCTTATGACCCGTTGGTGCGCGACGCCTTGTTCTGCACTCTTCATTTTGCCGTGGGTTACACTCATCCTTGGATTCTCGGGGGGATACTTGATTCTGACCGTGGTGGGATACGTGATGGGATGCGTGAAAAATTGGCGGTCACTTCGTAGATTCAAAGCCCAGATAAGGAGAAAATAAACTAGGCAAAGCTAGCAACTGGTCAGTCAACCAAACCAACTCATCATGACTCTCTTGAACCAGCTTAGATCGTTCATCACCAACCGGCATATGCTCAAACTGCTTCCCAAACATCCGCATGTGCAATGCGCGCTTCCGAAACTCATCAAGGTAATCCTTGATGGTCTTCGGGTAGAGAAAGACGGAGTCCATCGTCCCAAGATTGAACTCTCGCAGATCCTGGTCCGTGAAGTTGGCGTGTGCAAAAATGACGGATGCGAAATTCTTCGTCGCGTCATAAACCTTGTATCGACGGTCAAAGAGATCGAGTCGGAACTTATGGCGGGCCAGCACCCATTGCTGGTAAGCGATCACCGAAATGGACGATCCTACAACGAGCGTTGCGGCGGCGGTAAGATAGGCTGGCTCCATAGGGTCTTAAATTTTTTGCAGAACGTCAAAGCGCTCATGCGGGCGCGAAAGGAGGGTGAGTGAAAAAGCAATTGAAGTGCTTATGGCCCGTTATGAGCCGCGCCTTGTTCGTTTTCTTTATTTTTAGGCGCGTCCTGCCCGCAAGTGGACGATCAACTAACCAAACTATGAATGCTACAATAAAGGAATACCACAACGCCGCCGGAATAGTGGAGGGCGTGGAAATCATGAAGGAAGATGGAACCGTCGTCGTCATTGGCGATGTCACTCAGCGGACTCAAGATGAAACAGGCCAAAGAACTCTGCCGGAAGATCCTTCGGCGAAT
>JAYWDF010000301.1:0-2057 GCA_043779985.1 Akkermansiaceae bacterium
GCCGGTGCCACACCGTTCATTTGTTCCTCGACGAGTGACCAGAGCTTCGTGGCCTTCACGCGCCGGGCGATTTTCGTGCCGTTATGAAAGGCGAGCACGACTTCGGTGTCTGGGGGAAGATGTCTCACAAAACCCAGTTTGGCGGCACGCTCTTCGACGCTGAGTTTGGGAATTGCGACTGCGGCAACCGGGGCGGGAGCTGCTTTCGGCTGCGCTTCGGCCACGGGGGAGGGGCCAGCGGGGGCCTTGACCTCTTCCTTTTTCTTGCAGGCCCCGAGGCTCAGTGCCATCGCAGGGATCAACAGCCAGTTCAATCGGTTTTTCATAGCGGAGCACAGCTAGAACACTCGGGCCACCTCTAGCAAGCCGATTGCTGCGGATTTCATGGAAAACCACCGTCATTTCGGCTGATCGTGCTTGCCGAGCGGACGCACCCACATGTTCCGGTATTCCATGGGATCGCCGTGAAATTGCAGCGTCAGCGGAGCGGTCTCGGGATGGGTCGCCGGATAGCTCGCGAGTTTGCGGTGCTGGGTGGGCCCGAGGTAGGACTCACCATGCTGCACGACGACACCGTTGTGAATAATGGTAACCTTGGCGGGTCTCGCGACCTTCCCACCCTCGTAGACAGGCGGCTCGAAGGCGACGTCGTAACTCTGCCACTCGCCTTGCGGTGAGGTCGCATTCACGAGCGGCGGAAGCTGGCCGTACAGCGCACCGGCCTGACCGTCGGGATAGGTGGGGTTTTGGTGACTTTGGAGCACCTGGATTTCGTAAAGCCCCATCAGGAAAACACCGCTGTTACCACCCTTTTGGCCATCCACCGGTCGCCCGGCAGGCAAGCGCCACTCGAAGTGCAACTGGATCGCGCCGAAGGATTGCTTGGATTGAATGTTTTTCCCGGTCGCCACCATTGCCCCGTCCTTGATCACCCAACCTGGCGTCCAAGCATCAAGCGAAGTGCCGTCGAAAAGCACTACTGCATCAGAAGGAGGCTTCACGCAAACCGCCCCCGCTGTCTCGACCGTGCGTGGTTGCGGACGAGCCGGATCGTGCACCACATAGGGCACGCCGGGGAGTTTCGGATCATCCGGGTAACCATGGATTTCCGCCTGCACCACACCACAAGCTGCAGAAACGAACACTATTGTCAATCGGTTGACTTTCATCCTGCACCAAAACGCCGAATTGTCGGCATTCTTTCACCTTCTCCGCATATCCGGGTTGCGGGAAAGCCCAGTCTGTGGATCTTAGGCCAAGCCCCACGACCATGGCAGCCACCACCACTCCGCCTCCCAGCAGCGCCCTTTTCCCCTTTGAACTCGTCCGCCCGGAACTCGAGCGGGTGGAAATCGCCATCCGCGAGCAAGTCCGCGCCTTCGACCCCGCCGTCGAGCCTTACGTCGCTTACATCTGCAACACCTCCGGCAAACGCATCCGTCCCGCCCTCGCCATCCTCGTCGGCGGCGCGGTTGGCGGCGTGACCGAGGACCACCTGAAAATCGGCGTCATCCTCGAGCTCATTCACATGGCAACGCTCGTCCATGACGACATCATGGACGGTGCCAACACCCGCCGGATGGTCCCCACCGCCAACGCAAAATGGGGCAACGCCCTCTCCGTTCTGCTCGGCGACGTGCTTTTCTCCCACGCCCTCACGCTCGCCACCGATTTCAACAGCATCGACATCTGCCGCAAGGTCGGCCACGCCGCGCGTGAGGTCTGTCAGGGGGAAATCATCCAAACGCAGCGCCGCTTCGACCTCACCTTCACCAAGGCCGAGTATTTCCGGGTCATCGAGATGAAAACCGGTGCTCTCTTCGCCGCCGCCACCGGCCTTGCCGCGAATCTCTCCGGACTCGATGCCGCCATTGAGGCCCGCCTGTACAGCTACGGCATGAAGCTCGGCACCGCCTATCAGATTTACGACGACTGCCTCGACCTCGTCGGTTCCGAAGAAATCGTCGGCAAAACCCTCCGCACCGATCTGCTCAAGGGCAAGCTCACCCTGCCCATTCTCAATCTGCTAGAAACAGCCTCCGAGGCCCAGCGCATGA
>JAYWDF010000302.1:0-2057 GCA_043779985.1 Akkermansiaceae bacterium
GGCCTCGCCGCCGAGGAATTTTTTCAAAATCACGCTGCGCCCCGGCCCGTAGATACCCGACAAGCGCACCACAATGCCGCCGGCGTCGAGCGTGATCCGCTCGGCTTCTAGCAGCAGTGTGCCGGTCTCCCGATCTGGGATTGCGGGGCTCGCCTCGGTGACGACGGAGCCGTCCGTCTGTGCATAGACCGAAGTGCTTGAAGTGAACAGCAGTCGCGTGCCCGGAAATGCTTCCGCTAGATTCCGGCAGCCATCCACATAGACGTGCTGATAGGCTTCCGCCCCGCCACGTCCGGAGGCGGCGCAGTGGACGATGAAATCCGCAGGCGGCAATTTCCCCACGGCTTCGGGATCGCCGATGTCGCAGGAAATCGAGCCGTCACCGCCAGATAGAGTGACCGTCGTGACCTCCCAGCCGTGGTCGCGGAATTCGCGGGTGATGGCCTGCCCAAGGTAGCCGTGGCCGACGAGTAAGAGCTTCATGGGGAGGTGCTACCGGACGAGACGTCCATGCTTTCTATCGGGCTGCGGCATTCTGGAAATCTCGGCGCATGTCGGACGCGTCTCCGTTGCCGATGTCCGCGCGCTGGATC
Organism: Akkermansiaceae bacterium; assembly: GCA_043779985.1. Classification (GTDB taxonomy): domain Bacteria; phylum Verrucomicrobiota; class Verrucomicrobiia; order Verrucomicrobiales; family Akkermansiaceae; genus Luteolibacter. The sequence goes on from JAYWDF010000302.1 coordinate 594, forward strand.
ATCATCACATAGACGCGCTTTTTCACCGGATCGATCCACGCCTGGGTCCCATAAGCGCCGCCGTGGCCGAACGAACCCGCTGAAAGCGCCGCGGTCACGCCCTGCGGTTCGCGGACGATGCACCAGCCGAGGCCCCAGGCATTTCCGGGGGTGAACCCGGTGATTAGATCACCGCTTTGGACGCTGGTCATCTGTTTGACCGACTCTTGTTTCAGATAGCGTTTCCCGCCGGACTCGCCGCCATTGAGGATCATCCCCGCGAACTTCGCGTAGTCCCCGGCAGTTGAAAACAAACCGCCGTTGGCCATCGGATAGCGGTCGCGGCTGGCGGGAGTTTTCCCGTTGAGATGCCACAACGCGGCTGGCTTCAATTCACCGACGGAGATTGAGTAAGAAGTCGCAAGCCGGGCCGTTTGCTTCTCGGTTAGGTAGAACGTCGTGTCTTTCATTTCCAAGGGACCGAACAATCGCTCTTCGAGAAATTCAGGGAACGACTTCCCTGAAACCACTTCGACGATCCGCCCCGCCGTGTTGATTCCAGTCTGGCAATACTGCCATTTGCTGCCGGGAGGAAATACCAGCGGCTTCGCGGTGAACAGCGGCACGAGATCCTTGAGCGTCGTGATATTCTTCGTTTCATCCGCCGTGAGATCGCTCAAGCCGCTGCTGTGGGTGAGGCATTGCTTGATCGTGATGCCCGCCTTGTCGCCTGCAAAGTCCGGCAAATACTTCGACACCGGATCGTTCACGGAAAGTTTCCCCTCGTCCTGCATCATCATCACCGCGGTGGCGGTGATCGGCTTGGTCATCGAGGCGATCCAGAATAGCGAGTCCGCCGCCATCGGTGTTTTGCTGGCGATGTCTGCCAGCCCGATGGCCGATAGATGGAGCACTTTTTCCGCATCCGCCACCAGCGTCACCGCGCCGGAAATTTCCTGCGCCTCCACGAAGCCCTTCATCCGCTCGCTCACCGCATCCATCACCGGCGGTGCGGCGTGCAGCGAACTCACCAGGGCGGTAGCTAACAAAATCAGACAGTGGTTTTTTTTTCTCATGGCCAAGGCTATCGGATTTCCCGTGCGCCGACAATTCCGAATCGGAAGCCGTATTCGCGAGAGAACTCGCAGGGAAGCTGTCGAAAGAACTCTCTAGCACCTGGAGTTTCCATACGCGCATTGCCTGCCTGCCCAAGATCGCCCCGCGCTCACCGAAATAGACCGCGAGGCCATCGCGAAACGGGTTCTCTCATACATGCCAGTCACCAGCTTTTGGCGATGTGGGTCACGAATTCCTGTTCGCTGAGTTTTCCATCGCCGTAGCGGTCCTTCTTGAGGAAGACCCGTGTCGATTTGTCGATGTCCTTCGACAGGGCGATTGGCAGGCAGACTCGCAAACGCCACCAACCTGAGATCACGGCTTTTTCACTAAACAGGTCGCCCCGATTTTGCATGGTAGGGCTGTCAT
>JAYWDF010000303.1:0-6191 GCA_043779985.1 Akkermansiaceae bacterium
CGGAGGAGCTTTTGATTCTTGCGCTTGGCCCCGGCTTCGGTGGTTCCACTCTTTCGGCCGGCGATGACGGTCGCGTTTTCCTTCCTGACCGCTTCGACAAATTCAGGGAAGAAACCGCGGCTGATGTGGTCTCCGGCGGTGAAGACAGTAGTGACGCCTTCGCGCTCAGCGGAGAGTTCGATTTTCACGTCCGGATGCCAGATCCACGGGATGTAAGAGACGAGACACCAGACGGCGATCGGTAACAAAAACGAGACGCAGGTGAGGCCTAGGCGCCGCGATTGAGGCAGATCCCGGCGGATCAAAAACCAGTCTTTGAGAATGTCAGGACGATTCATTAGAGATACAGGAATGCCGCCGGGTGCGATAGGCCATGCCGCAGTGTTTTGACGACGGCATGGCTAGCGAGAAATTTCAGTTATTGCCTTACTTTGCCTTCTTGGCGGCTAGGGCCTTAGTGAGCGACGAGTCAAGATACTTGGTGATATCCTGGCTCTTCTCGTAGACCTTGAACTTCACGTTGAAGTCGTTGACGACCTTGGAGGAGCCGTAAACAGTTCCAAGTCCATCTGCCGTGTCCCAGCGCTTGATCGCTTCATCCATGGTGAGGATGTGGGTACCTTTGAGGAAGGGTTCATATTCCTCGGGAGTGATTTTCACCCTGGCGGCGAGTATTTTCAACACGTCGTCGAGGTTCTGCTCGTCGTGGATATAGTCGGCGATGCGATACCAGACCTTTGTCACCTTGGCCCACTCGTCCTTGTGTTTTTCCAGGCTTTCGGGCGAAACATAGAGTAGGTCATAGATGAGGCCCGGGGCGTCGGCGGAGGTGTAAATCGGCTTTGATCCGGGCAGCACTTTGAGGGCCTGGCCTGAATTCGGCTGCCACGCGCCGATGGCGTCCACCGCCTTCGAGGCAAGGACTTGCGGAGTTTCATTGGTCGGGGTGTTGACGAGCGTGATGTCTTCAAATGTCATCCCGTTCTGTTCAAGGCCGGTGATCAAAAGGAGTTGTTCGACGAATCCTTTTTCGAGGCCGACTTTCTTGCCTTTTAGATCCTTGATGCTTCCGATGCCGGGTGCACCGACGATCATGTCATTGCCGTTGGAAAAGTCGTTGATGATGATGCCCACGGATGGCTTGCCGGTGGCTCCGGTGACGAGCGCGTCGCCGTTGGTCATGCAGACGCCGTCGACTTTTCCTGCGACATAGGCGTCCATGGACGGGACGTAGTCGAACCATTGGAATTCCACGTCCACGCCGGCTTCCTTGAACCAGCCTTTTTGCACGCCGATCTCCCAAGCAACCCAGCCGGGCCAGTCGGAGTAGGCGATTTTGAGAGGTTCTGCGCTGGCAAACCCGCTCAAGGCGAGAAGTCCGAGCACTGTGGATCCGAGGCGGGGCAACGATTTCATGGCGGTAGGGAATTGGGGTTGTGAACGTTGCGGTATGAAGTTTGTTCCGTTTGTTCACACCGAATTAAGCAGGGGCCATACCAAGTATGCCGGATGAATGGATTGCCGTCCTGTTGGTCCAGCCCACGGTTTTCCGTAAAATGATGCGCTGCGACGTTTTTACGGTTTATCCCCGTGCGCAGGTCAAGCTAGCGTGGGCGCATGAACGAATCGCAAGCCCCGCCGAAGAACATTGTTCTTATCGGCTTTATGGGCAGTGGAAAATCGACGGTCGGGCGAGAGCTGCACCATCGCCTCGGCTACCCGCTGGTGGATATGGATCACGTGATCGAGCAGCGGGCGCGCAAGCCGATCACCGCGATCTTCGCGGAAGAGGGCGAGGAGGCGTTTCGGGACATGGAGACCCGTTTGCTGGAGGAACTCAACGATCCCACCGCGCCGCGCCGGATTATTTCCACGGGCGGCGGGGTGATCGGTCGCGAGGGAAACCGGGCCTTGTTGCGCCATTTGGGTTATGTCGTCTGGCTGCATGCGCCGCTGGCGGTGATCCTCGAGCGGACTGGTAGAAACCGGGACCGGCCGCTGCTCCACACGGACGATCCGGCGGCGCAGGTGGAGGCGTTGATGGCAGTTAGGAAGCCGCTCTACGCGGAGGCCGCCCATCTGCAGGTGGATACCGCCGGTCTGGATGCAGGCGAGCTTGCGACCGGGATTCTCGAAAGCGCGCGCTACTTTTTCACCGGCCACCTGTGAGCGCAATGGTGGGGCAAATCAAAGCGTGGGCGGCGGAGTTGGGCTTCGACGATTGCCGGATCGCGCGGGCGAAAGAGGCGAGTCATGCGGATTTGTTTCGCGACTGGATTGCCGGGGGAAAACATGGCGAAATGGCTTGGATGGAACGGACGCCGGAGCGGCGCTGCGATCCGCGCGAGGTTTTACCGGGATGCAAGTCGATCGTTTGCCTGGCGTTGAACTACTATCCAGGCAGCAGCCCGTTTCCAGTTGGACACCAAGGCGGCTATCGAATCGCCCGCTATGCGTGGAATGAAGATTATCACGACCTGATAGAGAAACGGCTACGCGAGCTCGACGGGAAATTACAAACCCTCGGCGGCACCCAGCGCTTCTATGTTGATACTGGTCCCGTGCTCGAGCGCGACTTCGCCAGCGACGCCGGCCTCGGCTGGAACGGAAAATCCACCGTGCAGATCCACCGCCACATGGGCGCGTGGTTTTTCCTCGCCGAGCTGTTGACCACGCTTGATCTCACGCCAGACGCACCCTTCGGCGACCACTGCGGGAAATGCACCGCCTGCATCACCGCCTGCCCGACCCAAGCGATCACTGCCCCACGGCGGGTGGATGCGCGACGGTGCATTTCCTATTTAACGATCGAGCACAAGGGGGCCATCCCCGAGGAGTTCCGCATCGCGATGGGCGATCGTATTTATGGCTGCGACGATTGCCTCGACGCCTGCCCGTGGAACCGCTTCGCCGAGGAATCCCGTGAAATGACCTTCCACGCGAGGGCTACGGTTTTCGAAAAACGTCTGCGTGATTTCCTCGATCTCGACGACGACGGCTTCCGCACCTTGTTCGCCAAGTCGCCGGTCAAGCGGATCAAGCGCCCCCGATTTTTGCGCAACGTTTGCGTGGCCTTGGGAAATACCGGAACGCTTGAAGATCTCCCGGCTTTGGAGCGCGCGGCGGCGGATGCCGACCCGTTGATCGCCGAGCACGCCGGGTGGGCGGTGCAACGGATCCGCGGGCGGTTAGAGACCTGATTCCTCCAACACGAGGCCAACCTTACTTGCCGATCGGCTCCAGATTGTCATCCAGAGGGGTCATTTGCGGCATGATCAGGTGCACCATGAGCAGGGCAACCGAGTAGAGGGAGCCAGCGATCAGGAAGGCCCAGAAGAACCCGGTGGAACCCGCTTTGTCGAGGGTTTCGCCCAGCGCGAGGTTGCTCAACATTCCGGCCACCGCTCCCACCATGCCACCGATCCCGACGACCGAAGCCGTCGCTTTTTTCGGAAAGACATCGGAAACCAAGGTGAAGGTGTTCGCCGACCACGCCTGGTGGCCGGCCGCACCCAGGCCGATCAGGAAGATTGCCAGCCACTTGCTGTCGGTGATGGCGACGTAGCACACCGGCAGGATCACGAGGGCGCAAATCAACAGCGTCATCTTGCGGGCCTTGTTGACCGTCCATCCCCGGTGGATAAAGGTCCCGGAAAGCCAACCACCGAAGATACTGCCGCCATCGGCGATCAGGTAGATCACCAGGAATGGAAGGCCCATTTCTTTGATCTTCACCCCGAACTTTTCGGAAAGGAAAATCGCACCCCAGAAAAGATAGAACCACCACACGGCATCCGTGGTTTTCGCCATGCAAAAAGCCCAGGTCTCGCGTTTCGGTAATACCTTCAGCCACGGAATCGGCACCCCGTTCACCGAGGCGTCCAAGTCGCTGTTGATGTAGGCGAGTTCCTCTTTGGAGAGCTTCGGATGATCCGCTGGCTTCTGGTAGTTTTTCCACCACAGCACCACCCAGATCGCGCTCAGCGCGCCGGTGATTAGGAACGGAATTCGCCAGTTCATCAGCTCGCCCTGGCCCTTTGAACCACCCGTCCAGTATACGATGCCGCCCACCACGAAAGGCGCGGCGATCGCTCCGACACTGGTCGCCGCATTGAAAATTCCGGTCGCGAACGCCCGTTCCTTCTTGGGAAACCACTCCGCGGTCGTCTTGATCGCCGCAGGGAAGTTCCCCGCCTCGCCAAATCCCAGACCCGCGCGGGCGAGCGAGAAGCCGACCAAGCTGAAGCCGCGGCCCACCGCCGCGTGCATCATGCCGAAGAAACTCCACAGTCCAATCGAGAGAATATAGCCCTTTTTCGTGCCCATCTTGTCGATGATCCCGCCCATGGATAGCAATCCGATTGCGTAGGCGATTTGGAAGGCGACCAGCACGTGAGAGTAATCCTTTTTCGTCCAGCCGAACCATTCGATCAGGTCGGGCGACATCACGCCCATGATGCTCCGGTCGAAGTAGTTGATTGAGGTGGCTGCGAAAAGAAGGGCAAGAATTCGATAGCGGTAATTGCCGACGGGCTTGTTCACGGAAGAAGGCATGGATGAGGATTTCAATATGGGTTGGACAGTCGCGAATGAGAAGGGTCGGGGAAAAAAACGCGGCAGCTAATTTTCTCAGCGCAGGGTGTTTTGTCCGGACTCCGCTGGCAAGGAACAAAATGGCGGCCAACGGTACATCCGACATCATTCGTCCGATCCTATCCCTGCAGCGCCCGCAACGACCCACGCACCAGCGCCTCGGTCGGGGCAGCCGGATCCGCGTCCAACACCCTCCTAACCGCCTTGCGCGCGTCCACCTGCTTGTAGCCCAGCGCGATGAGCGCCAGCTCCGCATCCGCCGCCGAGGCGCTCACTTGCCCCGCCGCCGCGTCCTGCCAGGTCTCGGTGACGCCGACCTTGTCCTTGAGCTCGAGCACGATCCGCTCCGCCGTTTTCTTGCCCACACCCTTGAGTTTGGAAAGCCCCGCCACATCGCCCGCCACCACGCATTTCTTGAATTGGTTCACGTCCATTCCGCTCAACACCGATACCGCCATCGTCGGACCCACCCCGCTCACCCGGTCGATCAGCAACAGGAACACATCCCGCTCCTCCTCGCTCGCGAAGCCGAACAATTTCTGCCCGAGTTGGCTGAAATGCAGGTGCGTCCGCAAATCCACCTCCAGCCCCTCCGCCGCATGCAACCGGTCAAACGTCGAGAGTGGGATGAAAACCTCATAGCCCACCCCGTGCACATCCACCACCAATCGGTTTGGATACGCCTCGATAATCTTACCCCGCAGCCTCGCTATCATCTCTGCCCAGCTTGCCCGCGCGGCCCGCGCCGTCAATGCCGATCCATCAAGCCTTGTTGCATGATTGCTTGGCGCACCGCCGCAGTAAGGCGGCCGCGACGATCTGTCCGGACGTCACCCCGACAAGGTCCGCCAGCCAATCGAAAAAGTCGCAGGTGCGGCTGGGTATGAACGCTTGGATGAGTTCTTCGAGTGAGAGCAAGACGAGCAGAGCTAAGGTTGTCAGCGTGAAAAATCGAGTCAAGTGGCCGGTCTTCTGCGAGGGGAAAGCAAGATTGCAAAGCAGCGAAAGCGTTCCGGTGAGGCAGATGTGCCCGAGTTTGTCGCCGAAGGGGATCTGTTCGACAAAAGCCCACCAGCGACTGCCCTCGCCACGGTCCGCGATGATGATGAGGCCGATGAAGAAATTCGCAAAAGCGAGTGCGGCGAAAACAGCGAGTAGGCGTTTCATGGCTGCAGAAAAGGGGAGTGAGTGATTTCGCTTGGATTTCCTCGAACTCAGCACCCTTAAATGACTGAATCCGAAAAATCAGGGATTACGCCTCTGGCAGCCTCCAAGAACTGAGTTCAATCTAGGTCTGACAAGCAGCGGAACAAGCTGCAAAATCCGGATGGAATCAATCAACGTGCCCTCGTCAGCTTCGATTCACTTTTGTGCTGCCAACCGCCCCCGTTGCCAGAAACTGTTCGGAAGTCCCCTTTCAACCGGGGTGGCAACCTAACAGCGCTCAAAAGGGCGATTGCTTCGTCTCGATGTCACTTTTTTTCAACGACTTACCTCGGAAGATCAAAAAACTTCACCGAAACGTCACAAAATGGATTGACCCGTGGCGGGTGAGCGGAATAGGTTCCGCCCGTCGCCACGACGGAGGGCGACCGAGA
>JAYWDF010000304.1:0-2054 GCA_043779985.1 Akkermansiaceae bacterium
CGATAAACTGAGGGGGTGGCGGGGAGGAATTGCGGTCTCCCCGCATGGAGACGAGTGAGGTAAATGCCGGAGGATTTCCTCAGATGGTCATCGCGTGGAATCCGCCGTCCACGACCATCTCGATGCCGGTGATGAAGGAGCCGGCTTTAGCGGAGGCGAGGAGCAGCGTGGCGCCGATGAGTTCGTCGGCATTACCGAAGCGCGAGGCGGGAGTCTGGCGGAGGATATCGAGGACGCGGGACTCGTCGAGGACCTTGCGGTTCTGCTCGGCGGGGAAAAAGCCGGGGACCAGGGTGTTGACGCGGATGTCCTTGTCGGCCCATTCGCGGGCGAGGTTGCGGGTGAGATTGTGAACGGCTGCTTTCGAAGCGGAGTAGGTGAAGACGCGGGAGAGGGGATTGAGACCGGAGATCGAGCCGAGATTGATGATCGACGCCGCGCGGCCCTCGTCGACGAAATAGCGGCCGAACACCTGGCAAGCGCGGAAGATGGCGGATAGATTGGTGTCGATGATCCGTTGGTATTCGTCTTCGGGAATATCGAGGAAGGGGGTGGGGGAGTTGGTGCCTGCGCCGTTGATGAGAATGTCGACTTGGCCGGAGCGGTCGAGGACGGTTTCGAGCAGGGTATGGAGTGACTCGCGCGAGGTGACATCGACCGGGACGAAGTAGCCCGTGCCGCCGAAGGACTCGACCTCGGCGAGGCGCTTTTCGGCTTTTTCCGCGATGCGGCCGCCGAGCACAACTTCCGCTCCGGCACGGGCGAGGCCGACGGCCATGGTGCCGCAGAGTTCACCGGTGCCACCGATGATGACGGCGGTTTTTCCGGAGAGGTCGAAGAGGTCCTTGAGAAATGCTGCAGTTTGCATGTCCGAAGTTTGTTGGAATCCCGCCCGGTGCCAAGCTTAGATTCCGGGATTTGTGGATCAGGATTGCGGGAGTTGCGGGGAGTGATCACGATCCGGGCGTGATTTTGACCGAGAGGATTCCCTGGCTGGCGAGCGCGTCGCGGAAGAAGCGCTGGTTGATCGGCGTTTCCGGCGGGGCGGATTCGGTGGCTTTGCTGCACTTGCTGGTGGCGGAGGGATTCCGGAAGTTGGTGGTGTGTCATCTCGATCACGGCCTGCGCGGGCGGGCCTCGACGGAGGATGCGAAGTTTGTGGGGCGCTTGGCGGCTCGGCACGGGCTGGAGTGTGAGCTCGGGCGAGCGGATGTCCGGGGGCGGATGGAAGCGCGTGGCGAGTCCTTGGAGACTGCGGCGCGTCATGCCCGGCACGAGTTTCTCGGCGGCTGCGCGCGGAAATGGCGCTGTGCCCGGGTGCTGCTGGCGCATCATGCGGACGATCAGGCGGAGACGGTTTTGTGGAATTTGTTACGGGGATCCCACGGGCTCAAGGGCATGCTGGCTGAGCAGGGGCTGGCGACGGAATCCGGGGTGGCGCTGGAGCTGGTTCGTCCGCTGCTGGGGGTCCGGCATGAGGAGTTAGTCGCGTATCTAACCTCGCAAGGGCGGCGCTGGCGGGAGGATGCAAGCAATGCCCGCCCTGTCGCGGTGCGCAACCGACTGCGGAACGAGGCGTTACCCTTGTTAGCGGCCATTTCCAAGCGCGACGTAGTGGCCGCCTTGGTCCGGGGGGCTGCGGACACGCAAGACTCGGAAGCGCTGGAGACTTGGGCGCTGGCGCAAGCCAAGGTGCTGGATCCCCAGGGGCGCCTGCATGTGCCGGTGCTGCGGTCCCTGCCCGTCGCCCTGCAGCGGGTCGCGGTGCTGAAATTTTTCGAAGATCACGGAGTCCGCACGATCGATCGGGACTTGATCGCGCGGGGTGTGGGACTGCTTGAAGTGACAAATCCGGCGGTGGTCAATCTGCCGGGCGGAGGTAAACTCAGACGCCGCGAGGGGCGCTTGTGGATCGAGCGTTAGGGTTTTTCGCCACTACCGTCCCAGATTTTCTCAAAATCGTTAGGGGGCTTTTCCGCCTGACGGATGACTCCGCCCGCGGTGATGCCGAGCCACGGGTTCATTTCGCCACCCAGGGTTTCGATGACTTGGAC
>JAYWDF010000305.1:0-6186 GCA_043779985.1 Akkermansiaceae bacterium
ATCCGCTGTTGGCAAAGTAATGATGTCATTGGCCCCACCCTCGCAAAGGGGGCGGGGTGGGGCGGGGTGGGGGAGAATGGTGCCGCAGGCGTGGGATCCAACGATCCCATGGCCTTGAAGTGTTCAGCGGCTCAGCGTGCGGCGCTTGCGGACGGGTAGGTGACGGATACCAGTCCCACATCAATATACTGGCCATTAATGGTTTGGTGGCAGTGCACCGCGATCACGTTGTTGCCGGGCTTCAAAGCGGCGAGACCGGCTTTTGAGATAGGAACGGATTGATAGTCATCGATGAAGCCGCGGGTGTGGACGGCGGGAACACCATTCAAATAGACTTCCGCATCTTCGTCATACTTCGTCCAAAGCTGCAGATCTCCCCATGGCTGGGGCGGCATCACGAATTCGCGGCGCAGCCAGATATCTGGGGAATTCCAAACCGTGCCGATCACCGCGCCCGGGGTGCCGGTGGTGCCGAAGCCGGAGTTGCCGGTTTCCCATTTGGAATCATTGAAGGACGCTTTCACCCAATCCGTCGGTGGTCTGCTTGTCGCGTAGTGCCACTGCGCCGGCTGCGTATCGGCCGCCGGAATGAGGATGGTGACTTTTGGCGGCGTAGGCATCGACGCCCATTTCGCGGCTTTGGTCACGTCACGGGAGGCCCACTTCTTCCAAATCGCCTTGTCGTAGAGCATTTTGGCGAAGACGCCGCCGACCACGGGGCGCGCGGTGAAGCCGACTTTTTTCGCATCCTTGGTTTGATACCAGTCGGTCATTGGTGAGCGGTCCTTCGTTTCATTCAGGAAGCTGAACACGGGATTTACCAAGGTCTCGAAATCAGCTCGATTTTCGGTGAGTGTGGCGGTCCAGAGAATCCAGTCGAGTTTGGTATAGGGCTCACGGTTATCCAATGGCAGGCCGTAGGTGTTTTGATTTTTCTTATAGAACGCCATCTCCTTTTTCGCGACTTCCGCCGGGAAGAGATTCAGCCCGAGAATGCGGTCCCACATGAGGTTATACTTCTGGCTCCAGCTGCCCGGCCGGTCGAATGCGAGGCGGAACTTCTCGCCATCATCCGCTTCCTTCACCCAACGGGCGGCGAACTCCCGCGCCAGCGTAAAATACTCGGCGGACTTGGCCTTTTCGCCACGCATTTCACAGAGTTTTGCAAACGAGCCCAGACCGCAGATCGCCTTGACGCTGAGGTTCACGTTGTGCGCCAGGTGACCGGCGAAATCGTCCGTGCAGAGCTGGTTCTCGGGATCGAAGCCTTTCTCCTTGAGGTATTGCGCCCACTGTTCGAGTTGTTTCCAATAACGGCCCGCGAAGTCGGCGTTGCCATCCATTTCCGCGACCGCCGCAATGAGGATGAGCAAATTACCGCTTTCCTCGACGGGCATCTGGTTGTTCACGCCGCGCTCGCCGTCACCATAGACCTGGCCATTCGCCAGTGGATAGGTTCCGAGGTCATGCGGGGCGAACGGGAATTTCCAGCGCTCGCTTGAGGCATATTCCATGAAGGGAACGATGAACGATTTGGCGACGGAGGGGCCAAACAGAAGAAACTGAGGTGCCATTGGATAGAAAACGTCGGAGGTGCCGATGCAGCCGTTGGAATGGTTCTCCTTGCAGAAGGAGAGAGGTTGCCCGTTCGAGTCGGCTACGAATTTTCCTGCAGCAAAACACTGGCGAAACGCGAGCGCGGCGATTTTCGCATACTTCTCGCCGCCCGCGTTGGTGAGATCCTCCATCAGCTCGGTGTCAAATGCGGCGCAGCGTTTTTGCAGAGAAGTGTAGTCCGAGACGGCCGCCTTGAGCAGGTTAGCTGCTTCCCAACCGTTGCGCCGCCAATACGGACGCAGGTTCTTTTTCATATACTGAATCGAATACTCGTCGTCGTAGGCGAGCATGAGCATCCTGGAGACGGGATTCGCGGCCACTTCGAAGCTGTAGTATGAAAGTGTCGCGACAGCAGTGTTAGCAGCCAGGCCTTCCGGCTCTTGGCTAGCTGATGAGTGATTGCGCAAGGTGAAGCCCTGCTTGGCCTGGGTCTTCGGCGCTGCCAGATAGAGGTAGCCCCAATCAATGCGGAGGTCGTCGCCCCTTTTGGTGAGAACGGCTTGTTCCACAGCGCCGACCTTTACCGCCACCAAATCGGCGGGTTGCGCTTTCACCTCGACGAGCGACCCTACGACTTTCTGCGAGCCCTCGTTCACGGTGGCTTCGGCAGAGGCCTCGAAGTCGAAGGTGACTTTATGACTCGCACCGTCGGTTGCGCGAAAATCATAGGTGACATAGGTGACCGGACGCGAGAGCAGATCGATATCACCGGGCAGAGCGGGAGTGAGGAATGTCAGCGTGAGAGCCACGCCAGCGCCTTCAAATGAGTAGATCGTGCGCGTGGGCAAAACCTCCAATCGAGTTTGCGCCAGCGCAGGAGCGTCTGCGGGTTCGGTGCCCATCACCCGGAAATTCTTCCCATCAATGGTCACCGCGCTGTTGAGTCGGTTCTTTTTTCCCGTCCAGTGCGTCGTATCCGCACCGGTCGGCGCGTCGGCGGGGGACCAGATGCTGAAATACGGATCATGCGCTACCAGCGGCACTGAAGGGGGGCGAAGCGTGGCGGATAAATCTGACTGGGAGTGGCCCAAAGTAGGTGTTAGTGCGAGCGCGGCCGTCGCCGCACAGAGGATCGGCGACCAGTGGCTGCGATCGGACACCGGCTGCGAATTTCTTCGGCGGGACCTGGGATTCAACCGCTGACGGGCGGTTTGTAGTGTGTCGTCGGCATTCATGATTTTCATAAATTGTTAGTGATTGGTATCGAGAAGGGGGGCAGCCATCTCATTCCCCGGATGGGGCGTTGAGCCGGGTGCCGAGAGCCACAGGGTGGCCGAAGTCAGGGCTGCCGTCGGAATGCCAGTGAAACGCTTGGGCCCGCGGAGAGCGGAATTTCCCGCAGCCTTGGCCGGGTTGCGGATTGGCGTGATAGAGGATCCAGTCTTCGGTGCCGTCGGGTGACTTGAAAAAGGAATGATGTCCGGGTGCGAAGGCCTGTGCTGCGGATTGCGTCGTCAAGACGGGCTCTGGCGACTTGGTCCATGTTGCTGGATCCATTATATCTCCACCTACCTTGGCCGTGAGTAATCCGAGGCAGTAATGATCCGTCCAACAGGCGCTCGCGGAGTAGGCGATGAACAGACGGTCGCCATGAACAAGCGCCTCCGGGCCTTCGTTAACATCGAGGTGGCTTACGTCTGCATCCCCTGGGATTTCGCCGAATTTCTCCCAAGGGTAAGTCGGGGTAGAAATTCGCACCCGCTCGCCTTCCAGGGTCCAAGGGTTTTTCATGAGGGCGAGGTAGATGCTTTGCACGCCGTTTTTGTCGCCCTCCCATCCGGACCAGATAAAGTAGCGGCGGCCGCCATGCCCGAAAACCGAGCCATCGATCGCCCATTTGTCGGACGGCGTGGCCAGCTTGCCCTTCATCCGCCAATCACCTGTTAGCGGATCCGGAGCGGAGTTCTCCAACACCCACACCCGGTGGCTCTTTGGGTCCTGCCCCTGAGCGGAGAAATAGATATACCATTTTCCATCAAGCCAGTGGATCTCCGGAGCCCAGATGGCTTTGGAATAGGGCGAGTCGGGGGGGGGAGTCCAGACCACCTTTTTTTCCGCGTTGGCAAGCTCGCCGATCCGGCGGGTCTTCCAGAGCGTGAGGTTGTTTGCGGTGGTGTGCATGTGGAAATACCAACCGTCGTGCCGGGTTACCCACGGATCGGCCCCCACTGGCAAGAGTGGATTCACGAGCGGTGCGGGCGAGGAAGCGAATGCACCAAGCGGCCATGCGGACGCAATTGCGGCGAATGCAGCCAGTGCCGTTGGTGAGAAACAGTTCATCCGTGGGTTGGTCGTTCTGCCAAAATGCAGTCTACCCATGCATGCGTGGTTTCGCCATCCAACCCGACAGCGAATTTGAAGAAAGGACCAAACGCCCGGGTCTGCTCAGCGCGCCGCTCCGGACGGAGACGCATCGGCAAGAAGTGCCTCGGCCTCGCGTAGAAGGATCCGCGCGATGAGCCAATCGGGCCACCAGTCGCCAGCGTTTTCTTCCAGTCTTTGGTTGTTATGAAACTTGGAATTCACCACCTTGATGGCAGGCTCCAGTTCGCTGTGAGCCTCGACGCTGTGGCCCTGCTGACAGAGGGCCAGGGCGAGAAGGATCCGGGCGGTCGCCACACGGGACTCATTGCCTGTTGAAAGCGCTAGGCATTTCCGTGCCCAGAATTCCGCCTGGTCGAAGCGACCCCGCCGATATTCCCCCTGTGCCACGGAGGTCAGTCGCCAAATCTCGAGATCCGTCAATTTCTCGGAGCTTGGAAGGACCTTGGACTTCTCCAAGGAGGCGACCGAGGCGTTGATGAGCGGGTCAAGCTGCCGCATTAGTTCAGCACTCGCCGGCAGCAGCAGCACCACCTTGACGGTCCTCTCGGCGGAAAGCACGTCCGCCTTCTTTGCGAAACGGTTGATCATGTTGACCCGGAAGTGCTCGAATCCGTCAAGGTCCCCGGACTCGATCAAGACCGGCCCGGTGCGAAGGTGATCGAGCGTAGGAGTGTCACTGCCGTCCAGATAGTTGACCTCGATGAGATAGGAAGAGCGCTCGGCCGCCTCGCGCCAACGCCCCGCGGCCACGTGCCATTCTCCAAGGCGACGGAAAACTTCGGCACCTTCCGGCGTCGGTTGGATCACCGGAATACCCACGACGAGCGCGTCGGCGGCCGGGAAATTTCCGTCGCGTAACAGCACCACCGCCTGTGTGATGGATTCCCGGGCTTCCGCGATGCGCCGGAGATCCTCCGCCTGATCGCGACGGCGGTCGGCCTCCTCACGCAGTATCATTTGAGTCTGCTTCGCCTGGCTGAGACTTTGCCGGGCTTCCCGCTCACGCAGATAGAGGCTGATTGATATAAAGGTCGCGAGGATCAGAATCGCCGCCAATACGGTGGCCGAAGCGAATGCCACCCGGTTGCGGCGGACCATTTTCTGAAACAAATAACGGCGGGTCGGCGGACGCGCGACCACCGGCTCGTAGGCGAGGAATCTGCCGATATCCATGGCAAAACCGTGCGCCGACTCATAGCGTCGGGAGCGGTCTTTTTCCATCGCCTTCGAGGTGATCCAATCGAGGTCCCCGCGCACGGAGGACAGTAAGCCGGTAGCATCGGTAGCGCGGCACCGGGAGAGGGTGGAGAGTTCCTCGGGGGGGAGACTGGCGAGCAGCACCGAGGGCAGCGGTGGCTCGATTTCCCGGAGGGTGCGGAGAAGTTCGCTCATTCCGGAACGGGTGAGATCCTTCGGGTCGAAAGGCGGCCGGCCTGTCAGCAGTTCGTAAAGCAGGACGCCGAGACTGTAAATGTCACTGCGGGTGTCCAGTTCCTGACCCCCGCGCTCGGCTTGCTCCGGGCTCATGTAGGCCGGGGTGCCGATCATCTGAGTGCTGTGGGTCAGGAGCGCGTTCTCGGTGAGCGGAATGTCGGTGGCTTTGGCGATGCCGAAATCGATGACCTTGGGCACCGGCTGGCCGTCATGGAGCGTGATAAGGATGTTAGATGGCTTGATGTCGCGGTGAATCACGCCTTTTTGGTGGGCGTGATTGATGGCGTTGCAGACCTTAGCGAACAGCCTGAGGCGCTCTGCGATGGATACCTCGTTTTCATCACAGTAGCGGGTGATGCTGGAGCCGTGCACCAGCTCCATGACGAAATACGGCAGGCCGCTGGTAGTGGTTCCCGCATCCAACACGTGGGCGATGTTCGGGTGATCCATCAGGGCCAGCGCCTGCCGCTCGGCCTCGAAGCGGGAGATCACTGCGTGGGTATCCATGCCGATTCGGATGATTTTCAGTGCCACTCTCCGGCGGAACGGCTGCTTTTGCTCCGCCACAAAAACGGACCCGCACCCCCCTTCGCCGATGAGTTCCACGATTTCGTAGGGGCCGATTTTCGTCCCGATCGCCGGGTTTACCCCGGAAGCTGACTCCGCCACGGGCATCGAGGACACCAATTGGATCAAGGTCTGGGTGCCATCGGCAAAGAACGCGTCGGCATGATCGTCAGAGCTGAGCAACCGGGCGAGCGAGTCGAGCAGCTCGGCATCTCCGCCACACGCGGATTCCAAGAACGCCTG
>JAYWDF010000306.1:0-2052 GCA_043779985.1 Akkermansiaceae bacterium
GTAGAAACAGAGCGGGTTAGCTTGGAGCATGCCTTTGGAAATGAGGTGCTTGAGCTTAGGATCACTGGAAAGAGGGCTTGCCATGCGGTAGCCGAACAGGGCATTGGCGAATGGCTTGCTTAGTATCGATCCGGCGGTTGCACCAATCACGTTGATGGAAGAGACCTGCGCAGCGATCTTCTTAAGCAACGGCGGATAGAGCTGGTCAACAACCGACTGGCCACCGAGTTCAGCGGCGCTGTAAATCATCCGGGCTGCGGACATACCTGTCCCGTTGACAACGACGTCATAGATGACCCCGAGGCCCTTTTTCCCACCTTCATCGGTCAGGGCATCATAGCTGATTTTATCAACCTCGAAGGAGTCTGCCGCATTTGCCGCGACTTCCACGGCTGGGGTTGTGCCAATTTTGTTAATTTTGGTAAAAAGCACGCCACCACCCGGCGAATAGCCAGGCTTGAGCTTGACGTCGTTGGCGGCGGTGTTGACGGACGGAATTTTGTCCGTAGTACTGAAAATTCTCGAAGCCCCGGGGGCGAGCGTGATGGCGCTATCAACCTTTATATTAAAGCGCGTGTAACCGGTGCCAGCACTGGCAATATCGCTCAGGGAAACATCGGGCAACGTGGTGCCTGCTACTTTGAGCCTGAACCGAATCGGTGCGGTTTCCTGAAGATTGACACCGAAACTGTTGATGGACAGCTCGACGTTGTAGGGATTCCACAGTGTGAGGACTGGAGTGACAAGGATACCCGGATTGAACTTGCCTGGTGCTGTAGGCGAGGGCCTTGAACCGATGGAGTAAATCCACTGAATCCGGGCGATTTGTGGCACGCGCCGCACCTTGTCTTGGAATTCCAAACGCTGAGTGGCTGCAAGCGTGCCGAAAGCGAAAGTCGGGCTCATGGTGGTTTTCGTAGCGCTGCCGCTGGCAGGAAGCTTGGTGTATTGCTGGGTGTAATCCACGAGCGCGCTCCACGAGCAAATGGGCGGTGCCTGCTGCCAGCCGTCGCCTGTGCCGTTATTCCGGTATTTTGCCCAAGGATAAATGATGGGACTGCCGCTGGTTGAATTCAACTGGGCCTTGGAGGACGTCTGCTCTTTCCCCGGAGACAAGGTGAAAAACGGGAGGTTCGACGACGGGAGCGAGCTGAAGTTTTCGCTCATCAGCGAGAGGTCACGCCTCCAACCGCCGGTGGCGGTGTTGGTGAGTAGGCCACGGCTGAAGGCTGTCAGATCGTGGATCTTTTTCAGATCTGCGGCGGGATTCACAAGTTTCAGGTTTCCGGTGCTGGGGATCACCTTTCCCAGCGTGTAGGTATTCAAGTTTTCGAGTCCAAAGGATTTGGCGTCTGCTCTTCCGTTGGAACGCACCCGCTCCTGCCATGCCACGGCGTCAGTCGGTTTCGCGGTGCGGTCGGTATTGATCATGGCTTTGGAATTTTCGCCGCTGGTCCACCAGGCGAATGCCCCCTTGGAGACGTTCACCAAGGTGGGTTTCATGTAAACCTCGCGGTTAGGATCCGAAACGCTGCCGGTGGAAACCAATGGCACATAGCCCAAAGAAGCGGTTTTTGAGATATCCGGGAATTGATCTACTGCTGCGGCGACGTTGGACGTCGCGGAAGTCAACCAGCCGAGAAAGCGCCCGCTTGAAGAAGATCCCGGAATGTCATTCGGATTCCCTGCTACTTTCTTGGATTTATAATCCGGGACGATCGGTTTGCCGGTGGCATCATGATCGGCTCCCTCCCAACTCCGCCACGCGCCAGTAACTGAAGGCTTGTTGGGATCGAGGACGTTCGAGCTGGCCGTGATCCTTGTGTCGTGTCCCGTATTCAACTGAAGCTGCCCGAGCGCGAGTAGGACGGCGAGTCGCGCGTTACTCCGGGCTTCGGCCATCGCGGTGGAACTGTTCGTCGAACGAAGGGAAATGGAGGAAAGCGTCAGCAGTCCGACGGCGATCACCGTCAACAGGATCATCAGGCTGAGCGTGACGATCAAGGCGAAGCCTTTGGAATGCAGAGGGGCGGTTTGAGCTTTCATGGGGTG
>JAYWDF010000307.1:0-6176 GCA_043779985.1 Akkermansiaceae bacterium
TTGGAGGAATGATTCCTTGTCGGCAAAATCCTTCTCGGAAATCGGCTGGTCGCGGCGTTGCACGCAGATCTTCCGGGTCTCGATGTCACGCGGACCGATCTCGATGCGGATCGGGACGCCTTTTTTGATCCATTCCCATTTTTTCACGCCTCCGCTGAGATCGCGGGTATCGACGTGGACGCGAAGCGTGTCGCCGTGAAAGGTCTGGTGGCGCAGCGTCTCCGCGAGCGCCTGGCAGGCGTCGAGCACGGCTTGGCGGCTGTCTTCCTTGGGAGTGATCGGCAGGATGACGATCTGCTGGGTGGCGACGCGCGGCGGGAGGATGAGGCCGTCGTCGTCCGAGTGCGCCATGATCAGCGTGCCGATGAGGCGGGTGGAAACGCCCCATGAGGTCGTGTGGGCGTGTTGGACAGTGCCGTCGCGGCCGGTGAAGGAGATGTTCTGCGCCTTGGAGAAATTCTGGCCGAGGTAGTGGGAGGTGCCGGCTTGGATCGCTTTGCAATCCTGGACCATGGCCTCGACGGTGAGGGTCATGTCGGCGCCGGGGAAGCGCTCGTTCTCGGTTTTTTCCCCAGGAATGACCGGAATGGCGAGGTGGTCGCGGAGGAATTCCTCGTATTGGTCGTGGATCATCCGGGTTTCGACGATGGCTTCGTCCTTCGTCTCGTGGGCGGTGTGGCCTTCCTGCCAGAGGAACTCGGCGGTACGGAGGAACAGCCGCGGGCGCATTTCCCAACGCATCACGTTGGCCCACTGGTTGATGAGCAGCGGCAGGTCGCGATACGACTCGATCCAGCGGGCGAAGGCGGCACCGATGATGGTCTCGGACGTCGGCCGGATCACGTAGGGCTCGGCGAGTTCGCCGGCGGGGATCATCTTGGTCTTCCCGGTGACCGGGTCTTTCACGACCTCGAGGCGGTGGTGCGTGACCACCGCACACTCGGTGGCGAATCCTTCCGCGTGCTCCGCTTCCTTTTCCAGATACGAAAGGGGGATGAGCAGCGGGAAATAGGCGTTCTGGTGGCCCGTTGCCTTAAACCGGCGGTCAAGTTGTTGCTGGATGAGCTCCCAAATGCCGTAGCCCCATGGCTTGATCACCATGCAGCCGCGGGTCTCCGAGTTCTCGGCGAGATCGGCGGCTTTGATGACTTGCTGATACCACTCAGGAAAGTCCTGGGCGCGGGTCGGGGTGATGGCGGTCTTTTCGGCGGACATGGTTGCTGCCGAGATAGGAAACATGATGTCGCGAAAAGAGCATTAAAAATCTATCCTGCAGCACGAGTTTCAGGCGCCACAGGCCGCACCCCGGGCCATAAGGCGGGCGAAATGGAGCGCTCTCCCACCGCGCCCTTGCGTCAGGTCGTCGCATTGCCGCATGTGCCCCCGTCATTTCTCCGGAAAATGCCCGCAATTCCGCGATGATTCTCCCTTACGATCAACAGCTTGCGCAAATTGAAAAGAAATCCCGAGTTGGGGGTTTGACAGAGGCGGAGCAAGTCGCCTTACTAAGTGCTTAGGAATTAAAAACCTTGCGAGCGCATGAGCGAAAACGAAAACCAACCACCAGCTCCGTCCAAGCAGACGTCGAGTGTGCCCCTGAAAAAGGAAACCGTCCGCGTCACCTTGAAGGCGGCCGATGCCCCTCCAGCAATCCCATCGGCCACCGTGCCGATGGCCCCACCGGTCCGGCCTCCCGTGCGAGGTGGCGCTCCTCCGACTCCGACCGGTGGCCCGCCGCGTCCACCCGCACCTGCTCCTACTATTCCTCTGCGCACCGCCGGTGCTCCTCCCATGTCTCCGGCTCCCACAATCCGTCTGGCAGCATCCGCCCCCACTGGCGCGATCCGTCCCGGTGGCGGCGCTCCGCCGACCATGGCCCTGCCGAAGGCCACCGTGCAGTTGCAGCCCCCGACTCAGCCACTCGGCACTTCATTTCCCTCAGCCTCTCAAATGGCGACGGTGCAAGCTGACGAGGACGAGGAAAGCGGTGGCGCAGGCCTCGCGAACATCCTCTCCGGCGTCGGACTCGCAGCCGCCCTTGTCGTGCTGGCATTCCAACTGATGACCGCCAACACTTGGATCAGCGCCGAAGACAACTCGAAGAAGGGCGACTGGATGCAACTTCTGGAATAAACCACCCGACCCCATAATCCCATGCTACTTCCGATCATCAATATTCTTCTCGCCGGCGGAGTTCTTTACTTCGCCATGATGGCCAGCGGCCTTCCGCTTGGCTGATTACCCGCGAGAATTTTCCACTCCCCAAGAGCCGCCTCGCGAACCGCAGGGCGGCTCTTGACGTATCGGGCCCGGGCATGCAGATTCCCCGCATGGCAATGAAACTTACCGACGCAAATTTCCAATCTGAAGTAATCGACTCCGACCTGCCCGTCCTCGTGGACTTCTGGGCGGAATGGTGCGGACCGTGCAAAATGATCGGGCCCATCATCGACCAAGTCGCCACCGATCTCGAAGGCGTGGCCAAGGTCGGCAAGGTGAACGTCGACGACGCCCGCGAGTTAGCCGTGAAATACAACGTGCGCTCCATCCCACTGCTTCTGTTCTTCAAGAACGGCGAGGTGAAGGACCAGATCGTCGGTGCCAGTGTCACCAAGGATCAGCTCAAGGCAAAGCTTCAGGCGCTCGCATAAACATCGCTGAAGGATTTTAAAAGCCGATCCGGAATCGACCCGGATCGGCTTTTTCTTTTCTACCAAGTGATGCCGCCGCTTCTGCCGTCGGGAAGCCTGTAGGTTGCGCCTTTTTGCGATGGGTCGATTTCAAGGATGGCGCTCCATGTCTTGCTGGCGTCACCATCCACCAGGGAAATCACAGTCTCGCCGTCGGGCGATGTGACCCGGGCTTCGGTGGTGTAGAAATCCACATGGTTCCAATATTGGACGATGCTGATCTGATAGCCCGCTGAAGTGGTCGCCGAGCAGAGCGTGTGCTGCTTTCCGAAAACATCCGGCAGCCACACTCCCATTGCCAAAGGAAGCATCACACTGAGAAGAAGGCCGAGTGCTATTGAAACGAGCCATCTTCGAGCGCCCAAGGGTTTCCTCCGAATTCCGTAGCGATAGCCGAATGCCATCGTGAGGAGAATCAGCGAGGGGATGAAAAAAATGCCGTCCATGGTTAGAGTGGTTGGAAAGTGACGAATTCAACCTCCCGTTTTCTCCGCAAGAGGGCGGCGAGTTCCGCGCGGGCGGCATCGGTCAGCGCGTAGCCATACCATTCCGAGGCGGACTGGGCCATCAGGAAACAAAGATCCAGCGCGCCCTTGCGCATCTGTAGGGTCCCATTCTCAAAAAAAGCCGCCCAAATTTCCCGGGAGTTTCATCATCACTCATTGCCACTCTATATCTTGCTTTGCATGGTAGCCGTCAACGGTGTTTCATGGTTTGCGTATTCCTCATTGAAAATCCCAAGAGTAGTTCCAAGTTGTCTGATATGAAACAGTGTGCCCTTTTTATTTCAATTTGCGCGGCGATGATTCATCCGGCGATCGCCCAACCCCCGTCGAGAATTTCTGGGAAACCCGCCAACCCGACTGCGTCCGAGCCGGTCTATCTCAGTGAATCCGCCTTGCCCAAAGGCTGGCCTGCTCCGGGACCATACGACCAAGTGACGAAGAAGTCATACCCTCCTTACCGCGCGGCGTTCACCCCCGGCTCCAGTGCGAACGGCGGCTTCTGGACGCTTTTCAAGCACATCAAGCGCAATGGCATTCCGATGACCGCGCCCGTGGAAATGGCCATGAAAGACGAGGCCGGCCGCGGAATGAAAATGGAGCAAATGGGCTTTCTCTACCAGTCGCCCGAAGTCGGCAAACCCGGCGCAGATGGCGAAGCGGTCAACGTCCGCGATGTGCCGGCGCTGAGCGTGCTCAGCTACACTTGGCAGGGTCCGCGGGGTGATGCGGAGGTAGCCAAAGCCCGCGCGGCAATCGATGCCACGCTGGCGGAGAAGAAACTCAAGGCGGCGGGATATCGGTTGTTCGGATATAACAGTCCATCGGTCCCAAGCAAAAAGCAGACTTATGAGCTGCAGGCCGTGTTGAAGTAGGCTGCGGAGCAATGACGCCCCACCGGAACAGGAATTTCCGTTCCGGGTGGAGGATCGGTTCATGGCGCGTGTTGCTCATTCTCAGCGGGGGAGCCGGCTGGCTGCGTCTTGTATGAGCCTCACCGTGGTCACCCAGTCGATGCACGCATCAGTGATGCTTTGGCCGTGGACGAGTTGGTCGAGGGGCTGGGGAAATTTCTGGCTTCCGGCGATGAGGTTGCTTTCCAGCATCGCACCGATGATCGAGTTGTCCCCGGCGCAGCGCTGCCGGACGACCGCTTGAAAGACTTCCGGCATCAGGTGGTGATCCTTGCGGCAGTTGCCATGGCTTGCATCGATCATGATGGCGGGCCGCAGACCGTGTTTTAGCAGCATCTCGCCGGTCGTTGCCACACTCCGCTCGTCGTAGTTAGGGCCGTCTTCGCCGCCGCGCAGGATGATGTGGCAGTCTGGATTGCCGGTGGTGGTGACCGCGGAAGCGCGGCCGTCCATGCCGACGCCGAGGAACGTCTGCGGCTGGGAGGCGGCCTTGATCGCGTTGATCGCGGGTTCGAGATTACCAAGGGTGCCGTTTTTGAAGCCGAGTGGCATGGAGAGCCCGCTGGCCATTTGGCGGTGGGTTTGGGACTCGGTGGTGCGTGCGCCCACGGCGGACCAGCAGATCAGATCGGCGATGTATTGCGGGGTGATCGGGTCGAGCAACTCGGTAGCAGTGGGGATCCCGAGGCGGATCATGTCCAGGAGGAACTGGCGGGCGAGGTGCAGGCCTTCCTCGATTTTGTTAGTCCCGTCGAGCTGCGGGTCCATGATCAAGCCCTTCCAGCCGACGGTGGTGCGGGGTTTTTCGAAATAGACACGCATCACCAGCAGCATCCGGGCCTTCACGCTTTCCGCGAGCTCGGCGAAACGTTCCGCATATTCGCGGCCTGCCACGACATCGTGGATGGAGCATGGACCGGCGATGACGAGGAAGCGTGGGTCGTTTCCGAAAATGACGTCCCTGATCTCGCTGCGGCTGCGGGCGATGAAATCGGTGTCCTGTTCGCTGGCCGGAAGGCGCAGGATCAGATCGGCGGGGGCGGGGAGAGCCAGATTTGAACTGACGTGGATGTCGCTAACAGGTTGCATGGTGGTTTTTGAAATGAATGGGCGGACGAGGAGCGGGAGCGAGGGACAATCTACGCCTCCGGGTCCTCGTGCCATGGGACTCCTGCGTTTGCGCTGCGTTGGAGATCGGCAATTACCTGCGCGCCTAACAATATTATCAGTGAGACGGCTTCCAGGGTGAGGAGGACGATGATGATCGTGGCCATCGAGCCGTAGAGCACGTTCACCATTGAGACATTGGTGTAATAAGAGACGAGGAGATGCCGGACGATTTCCCACAACATGGTGGCGGTCAACCCGCCGATGATTGCGCGGCGGATGGATATTTTCGCGACCGGCATGATTTTATAGAAGAGAGTGAAAAGCAGGACCAGTCCGAGCACGCCCGTCAGGTAGATGAACAGGTTGAGGTTCTGATGGAACACTCCTTCAAGCCCGAACAGCAGGCGCTTCTTCTGATCTTGCGCATCGATCACCGCATTGATCGTGGTGATGACGATGAGTCCTCCCGCGACGATGAGAATGAATAGATAGGGCATCAGTGCGGAGACCCAGAACTTGCGTTTGAGGGTGGGAAGCGGGTGGTGGAAGATGATGGCGATGGCATCTTCCATCACGCGAAAGGCCAGCGAGCTGAAGACCAGCAGCGAAATGACGCCGACCCAGCCGATGAGTTCGCGGGTGCGGAGAAATCCGATGAGGACTTCCCTTAGCGTAGGCACGAAGCCCGGCGCGATGAGCGAGATTTCCGACGTGATGGTTTCCAACAGAATCGATTCGTTCACGAAGTGTGAGAAGATGACCACCAGCACGGCGGAAAGGGGAATCAACGAGAGCATCATGTTATAGGCAACCGCGGCTGTGAGCAGCAGGCCATGATTGCGCAGGAAAAAGTCGCGCAGCACCCGGCTGGCGAACCGAACGATTTTCGGCAGGCGTCTTTCCATTGGCTGGAGTGTGTCCCCGATTCACCGGTCCATGCAAATGCAAATCGGTCCGGC
>JAYWDF010000308.1:0-2049 GCA_043779985.1 Akkermansiaceae bacterium
ACCATCGTCGGCGGGATGATGACCTTTTGGAAATCAGGCGCTTACCCCATCGCGATCGTGATTTTCACCGCTTCCATCCTGATCCCGCTGTTGAAAATCATCGCGCTGAGCTGGTTATGCTTGGCGGCGTCGGGCAAATTGAATCCATCGCCCGGCATGCTCGGTAAAATCTATTGGTTTACTGAATTGTTGGGTCGTTGGTCGATGGTTGACATCTTCGTGGTAGGGATTTTGGTGGCGCTGGTGCAGCTCGGCAATTACATGACCATCACACCTGGCCCTGGCGCGCTTGCATTTGCCGGCGTAGTGGTGCTAACGATGTTCGCGGCGATGAGCTTCGAGCCACGCCTCCTTTGGGATCGACTCGACCGGCTCGAAATCGATTCTTCACCTCTTAAACAAGCAGACCCTTGAGCGATACGGAAACGACACCATCACCCGCCGCGACACCGGATTACCGGGCGGCCCAGCGTTGGAATATTGTGTGGGTCGTCCCGATCCTCGCACTCTTGATTGGCGGATGGATGATTTACCGGAGTTTCAGCTCGCAAGGGCCGGTGGCGCACGTGCGCTTTGACACTGCTGACGGGATCGCTGCCGGTAAGACCGAGGTGCGCTGTCGCTCGGTTCGCGTCGGCGTCGTCAAAGAGGTCAAACTGGCAGAGGACTTGAAATCCGTGGTGATTTCCCTTGAACTCAACTCGGATTCCGGGCGGCTGCTGAGGCAGGGCACGAGTTTTTGGGTGGTCCGGCCACGGGTATCGACTACGGATATTTCGGGTCTTGGAACACTGCTCACGGGCGCTTACCTCGAATTAGATCCCGGCCCCTTCGAGGGGGATGAGGTGAACCACTTCAAGGGTTTGGAAACGCCGCCTGCAACCAATCGGGATATCCCAGGACGGCGCATCACCTTGACCGCCGAGCAGGCGGGCTCCCTAGTGGCGGGGTCGCCCATTTACTACCGCGGCTTTGAGGTCGGGCGGATCGAAAACCGTAAACTGGACCTCGAAGGCCAGCGGGTCACCTACGACGCCTTCATCCAGGCGGACTACAGCGGTTTGGTGAAGGAGAATACCCGCTTTTGGAATACCAGTGGCATCGACATCAGTGCGGGCGCCGATGGCTTCAAGGTGCGGACCCCGTCGTTCCAGGCGATGGTCTCTGGAGGCGCGACCTTCGGTGTGTTGGATGGACTTGAACCCGGCAAGCCCGTGGTTGATGGCACCAGTTTCACGCTATTTGCCAACGAAGATGCCGCGAACAGCTCAACCTTCAATCCGACGATGAAATTTGTCCTCCTTTTCGATCAGTCCGTGCGCGGGCTCTCGAAGGCTGCGCCGGTCGAGTTCCGTGGTATCCCGATCGGCCGGGTTGCGGATATTTCCTTCGATTATTTGCAAGCCGCCGAAGACTCGCGGATTCCAGTTCTCATTGAGCTGGATCCATCGTTGTTGCGGCGTGAGGCCACGGAGAAAATCACGCGGCCGGATAGCGAGTTTCTCAAAGAGGCGGTGCAACGGGGCCTGCGTGCCTCGCTCAAGACGGGCAGCCTGCTGACCGGTGCCTTGTTTGTGGACCTCGACTACTACAAGGACCCCCTCCCGGCGGAGCTGGTCAAGGTGGGTGAATTTCCCTCCATCCCCACGATTTCCTCGGGCTTCGCGCAGCTTGAAAACAAGCTCACCGCCATTCTCGACAAGATCCAGGCGCTGCCGCTCGACGATACCATGAAGAAGATCGGCTCCGCAGCGGATGAGGCTGCGACGACCGTGGCTGATAGCCGCAAGGCCTTGAAGGAAATCGAGCTAACCGCTGCTGCCGCCCGCAAGACCTTGGATTCCCCGGAATTCACCAAGCTGCCTGCCGATCTCCGGAACACCCTAACGGCGCTTGAGAAGTCCGTCTCCAGCGTGGGTCCTGACGGGGTGATCCAAGGTGACTTGCTGCGCACCCTCGATGAGCTTCGCGCCTCCTTGCGCTCGATGAGCGCGCTAACCACTGCCATTGACGAAAAGCCGAACTCGCTGATCTTCGGCCGTGATTCCT
>JAYWDF010000309.1:0-2049 GCA_043779985.1 Akkermansiaceae bacterium
CTCCCTCTACCAACTCCTCACCGGAAAATTCCCCTACCGCTTCGATCCCAAGCGCGACCCCATCGACATCATCCTCAACGAAAACCCCGTCCCCATCCGCGACCGCATGCCGGGACTGGAGAAAAACCTCGCCGCCGTCATCGACAAAGCCCTCGTCCGCAATCCCAAAGACCGCTTCCCCGATGCCGGGAAACTGCAAGCCTCACTCCTCAAGCTCAAACCATGATCCAATCCTTCGCCGACAAGGACACCCAAGAGCTGTTCCAGCGAGAAACCAATCGCCGCTTCAGCGCAATCGCCCGCGTGGCATTGCGCAAACTGATTCAAATGAACCGGGCGCGGGTTCTCCAGGATCTTGCCATCCCTCCCGGAAACCGACTCGAAGCCTTGAAGGGAAATCTGGCGGGTTATCACTCGATCCGCATCAACGACCAGTGGCGGATCGTGTTTGCTTGGACCGATCACGGCCCAGCCGAGGTCACGATTTGTGATTACCATTGACGCACCCCTGTAACGCAATACGTTATACCCATGAATCCACCCATCACACCCGGCGAAATCCTGTTGGAAGAATACCTGCTTCCCATGGGCATTTCCCAAAATGCCATGGCCCGCGCCATCGGCGTCGCTCCCCGTGCCATCAATGAAATCATCCACGCCCGCCGATCCATCACGCCTGCCATGTCCATCCGCTTTGGTGCCTTCTTCGGCCAATCGCCGGAATTCTGGCACGGCATCCAAGTCGAGTGCGACTTCCGCGCCCTAGCCAAAGACCAGCAAAAGCTCACCGCTCACATTCAGCCCGCCATGACCATCGCCCGCGCTTCCTGAGTGGCTGTGGCGTCCCGCCGCAGACCGTCTGGAAGGCGTCTCGCCTCCCGGTTTCCGACCCCAAGTTGACAGAATTTCAAAAATGGCATCTAAACCCCGCAAGCCCAGCCCAAAACCATCGGAAGAGTCTCGCATCTCCCGAGGCCGCACTCGTCCCGAGGCGATTTTCCCGGTGGCACCCCCTGCCTCGGCGTTACCAGAGACCTACGCCGCCACGCTTCAGGAGATCAAGATCCACCTCCGCAACGCCCGCATCCGTGCGATTCTCGCGGCCAATCCCATGGTCATCGAAGCGTATTGGCACACCGGAAAAATCATTCTCGCCCGCCAGCAAGAAGCCGCTTGGGGAGCCAAAGTCATCGACCGCCTTGCCGCCGACCTTCAGGAAGCCTTCCCTGATATGAGCGGGCTGTCCTCGCGCAACCTTCTCTCCATGAAGCTCTTTGCCGAGGCATTCCCGGAAGACCCAATTGCGAAACAACCTGTTTCGCAATTGCCCTGGGGCCAGATCATCCGGCTGATTCAAATGGTCAAAGACTCCGCCACCCGCGAATTTTACATCCGCGAAACACTCACCCACGGTTGGAGCCGCGCCATCTTGGAAATTCAAATCCAAAACCAACTCCACCTCCGCGTCGGCAAGGCGCAAAACAACTTCGCCCTCACCATGCCACCGGCAGAGTCGGACATGGCCGCCCAACTTTTCAAAGACCCCTACCTCTTCGACTTCCTCGGCACCGCCGATCCCCGCCGCGAGGCAGAGGTGGAGCAGGCTCTCGTCGATCACATCCAGAAGTTCCTCATCGCACTCGGCACCGGCTTCGCCTTCGTCGGGCGGCAAGTCCGGCTCGAAGTCGGCGGTGAGGATTATCCCCTCGACCTCCTCTTCTACCACCTCAAGCTCCGCCGCTATGTCGTCATCGAGCTGAAAGCCCGCGCCTTCACTCCAGGCGATGTGGGCCAGCTCAATCTCTACCTCTCTGCCGTGGACGACCTCCTGCGCCATCCCGACGACCAACCCACCATCGGCCTGCTACTCTGTCGGAAAAAGAACCGGCTTGTCGCCGAGTATGCCCTGCGCGGCTTGGACCAATCCATCGCTGTCGCCGCCTGGCAGACCCAACTCACCGAATCCCTCCCGGAGGAACTGCGCGGCAGTCTGCCCACCATCGAAGAAATCGAAGCCGAGCTGGCTGGCGACCTTCCACCCGAATCGCC
>JAYWDF010000310.1:0-6171 GCA_043779985.1 Akkermansiaceae bacterium
TACTCGGGAGGTTTAGAAAAAAATCAATTTTCCCTGTCATTCGGTTGCAGGCGGCTCTTCCTCTTCTTCCATCGGCAGGGCGTCCAAGCTGGCGCGGTAAGCTTTTTCGTCGAAGGGTTTGCGGGTTCTGAGGATTTTGTCCATTTCCTCGCCGAGGCAGAGGGCGATTTGGGATTTGGCCTCGGTTTCCTCCAGCCCGAGCTTCACCAAGCGGGCGAATGCCTTGGCGACGTAAGGGGTTTGGGGTGAGGTAAGCTGCTGCTCGACGGCGGCAATCAGGTCGGGAAGGAGGTCGTCGTTCATCTTGGGAGTAGAAGCTGAAATGCTGAGAAACTGAAATGCTGAAAGGAGAGGATACTAACTTCACAGTGCTGCCATGGACGTCCAGGGCTCGAATTCCGGAGGGATCGGCGCTTCGAACTGGAGGCGCTTGCCGGTGACGGGATGATTGAAGGCGAGCCGCCAGGCGTGGAGCATGAGGCGGCCGGTTTGCTCGGAGGTCTTGCTGGGCTTGCCGTAGATCGGATCGCCGACGAGCGGGGCTCCCTTGTGGTGCATGTGGACGCGGATCTGATGGGTGCGGCCGGTGTGGAGGTGGCAGAGGATGAGCGCTGTCAGGGTGGCTGCATCAGTCGCGAGCGTTTCGTAATCGGTGATCGCGGTTTTGCCACCGGGCGGATTGACCACGGCCATTTTCTGGCGGTTCACCGGGTGGCGGCCGATGTGGGTGAAGACGGTGTCCTTGGCCGGCTTTGGGATGCCTTGGGTGACGGCCAGATAGAGCTTCTCCATCGTGCTGCGTTCGGAAAACTGGGTGACCAGCGATTGGTGGGCGACGTCGGATTTTGCGACGACCAAGCAGCCCGAGGTGTCCTTGTCCAAGCGGTGGACGATGCCCGGGCGCTCGACGCCGCCGATGCCGGAGAGTTTCCCGCGACAATGGTGGAGCAGCGCGTTGACCAACGTGCCGTCCGGATTTCCCGGGGCCGGATGGACGACCATGCCCGAGGCTTTGTTAATGACCACGAAGTCGTCATCTTCAAACAGAATTTCCAGCGGCAGGTCCTGCGCTTCGTTGTGGAGAGGGACCGCTTCGGGGAGGACTACGGTGATCCGGTCACCGAGCTTCACCGCATCGCGCGGCTTGGCGGGGTGGCCGTTGATCTGGATGTATTGCTCGCGGATGAGCGTCTGGATGCGCGAGCGGGAAAGGTCCGCCAGGCGGGCGGCGAGAAAGGCATCGATGCGCTCGCCCGGACTGTCTTCGACTTGGATTTCCACTCGGTGAGTCTCTCCGGAAGAAAATCCGCTGCAAGTTCAAGTTTGCACCAAGGCATCACGTAGATAGCCTGTGCCCATGCCGGAACGCTCAGAAACGCTCGCCTATTGCCATGCTTGTGGGAATCCGATGAACGTGGCTGAGGTGGCGCCTTTTTCCAATGTCGAGTGCCCGACGTGCGGCAAGCACACGCGGGTGAAGCGCGAGTTCGGCCCCTACACGCTCGTCCGGCGGCATGCGATCGGCGGGATGAGCATGGTGTTCGTGGCACACGACAGCACGCTGGACCGCGAGGTGGCCTTGAAAATTCTCAGCGAAGAGTTCTCGGCCGACGAGCGGCGGATCACAGCGTTCGAGGAGGAGGCGAGAATCACCGCATCCTTCAGTCATCCGCATGTCGTGCGGGTGCTGACGACGGGGAGAGCGTTCGACCGTTTTTACATTGCGATGGAACTGGTGCCGGGCGGGCATTTCGAGCATCAGATCCGCGAGCGCGGGAAGATTCCGGAGTTGGAGATGCTGCCGCTGGCGATCGAGGTGGCGCAAGGGCTCAAGGCGGCGCATGCCGCCGGCTTGATCCACCGGGATGTGAAGCCGGGCAACATTCTGCTGGATGCCGAGGGCCACGCGAAGATCGTGGACTTCGGTCTCGCACTGGTGACCCAGGGCGGAAAGGCGCAGGCCACCGAGGTGTGGGCCACTCCTTACTATGTGCCGCCGGAAACGATCGAAGGTCAGCCGGAGGATTTTCGTTCCGACATCTATGCCTTCGGCGCCACGCTCTATCACGCGCTGGCCGGCAAGCCCTCCTGCGGCGAGGAAACCATGGCCACCGACATCCTGCGGGAGGCCAAGAAAAAAGTGGTGCCGCTGGGCGTCGTCGATCCCTCTCTATCCGTCGAGGTTTGTAAAATCGTCGACCGGGCGATGGCTTACGATCCCAAGAACCGTTATTCCTCGTACGACGAACTGATTTCCCATCTGGAGGTCGCCTTGAAACGCTTAAAATCCGGCGCCCCGGGCGCGGTCGAGAGCTCCGGGCGCGCGGCGAAGCGCTTGGCGAAGAAGAAGCAGGGGGAGATCCTGATGCTGTCGGTGGCGGGGGTGTTTGTGTTAGCCGCGATCGCTGGGGGCATCTGGTGGATTACCCGCAAAGAGACGCCGCCGGTGCGCAAGGGGCCGGTAGTGTCGAGCATGCCGCCAATCATCCCGGAATCCACCACCGCCTCCTCTTCGGAAATCGCAAAAAGCTACCGCGAGGCGCGTGCGGCGGTGGAATCCCGCGACTTCGCCACGGCGGGCGACGGGTTTGCGAAATTGCGCGATAACCCCGAGGTCCAGGAACCCACCCGCAGCTGGGCCGGGGTCGAGGCGGTGATCGCCCGGTATCTCGATGGCCAGTCGTCGGATGCGAGAAGCGAGGCGAAGGCCGCCTCTGCGCATGCGCTCTCGGTGCCGGAAGGGGACCGGATCGGTGAAAGTCTGATAACGGCGTTAGGCCGCGTGCAGCAACTCCCCGGCATCTCGGCGAAGGGGCTGGAGGTCTCCGCACCGGATGCGTCGCAGGTGATGGCGTGGTTGCTCGCCGGGCTCAAGGATTGGGAGCAGGGGATGCCCGACGAGGCGGCGGGCTACTTTTCCGCGGTCGCCAAGGCCAAGCTTGCCAGCGATGACGCGTGGCTGGGTATCTATCAAAATCTCGCGAGGGACTATCTCACAGATCACCAGGCGCTCAGCCGCCCGGTGTTTGAAAAGCTGCCTGCAGACGTCGCGGCCTGTGATGCCGCAGTCAAGGAGCTTGAAGGGATTCTCGACGGATTGAAAACCCGCGGCCGCGCCCGCTACGATGTGCGGGCTTGGCAGTTGGATCTGGTGAAGCATTCCAAGCAACTGGCGGCTGCGAAGGTGGACTCGCCCGACAAGCCGGCGGCCGCGTCCTCAGCGTGGGACTTGGTCGCGATCATGGCCAAGCTCGGTGAGTTTTCCCAAGACTACCGTTTTCCTGAAGCCGTTACCTACCTCAAATCCCTGGGCGTGGATCCCGCCGGAGCGAAGCGGGTTTCACTCCTTTCGGTCGTGGAGGCTTCCGTGGTCCTGCTCGCCGACCTTGAGGAGGATCTCGCCAAGGACGAGGCCACCGGCGAGTTCCCGATGAAGTCCGGAGACATCGTGCGGAAAATTTCCATCAGCCCCGCCGCCGTCATCACCACGACGGACATGGCCGGCAAGACCCACCCCGCCAAGTGGTCGGACCTCTCGGCGGATGCGATCATCGGCCTGCACCGGATTTTTGTCAGAAGCGTGACCAGCGAGCCCGAGCGCCTGCGCCGTCACGAGTGCGCCATTTCCTTCGACTGGCTGGCGGGAAACCGCGACCGCGCGCTCAACGCCGCGGCCCTTCTATCACAAGCAAGCCCGGCCTTCAAACAACACTGGGAAAAGATCGCCAGCGGCCTGCCAAAATAGAAATCACAGCGATTTCAGATAGGCGACCAGCGCGTCGACCTGGGCTTCATCCAGGTGCGCGTATGGCGGCATCGCCGCGGCGAAGCCCTTGACGATGCGTTGCTGGGGTTGCCTGATGGACTCTCGCAGATAGGTCTCGTCCGCCAGGACTTTCGAGCCATCTGTCAGAAGTTGCACCGAGCCGAAGACGCCGACGAGGTTTGGTGCGATTTGGGCGGCCCCGAGCTGGTGGCAGGCGGCGCAGCCCTGGCTCACAAAGAGCTTGCCGCCCTCCGCCACTCCCGGTGCGGCGGCGGATTCCTGCCGGGTCGGCATCGCGAGCAGGCCGCCGATGAGCGCGCAGGCGGCGACGAAGGTGCCGAAGAGGGCGGCCAGCCAGTGCCTGAAATAGTAGCGGGAATTCATCAGATACTTCACCGTCATCAGGGCGAGGATGAGCACGCCGAGGATCGGCACGTTGCGCCCGGCGCTGGTGAGCTGGGGGAAGTGCGCGCTGAGCATCATGAACAAGACCGGGAAGGTCATGTAGTGATTGTGCATCGAGCGCAGCTTCGCCTGCTTGCCGTATTTCATGTCATGCGGCAGCCCGGCCCGCAGCGACCTCATGAACTTCTTCTGATTTTGAATGATGTGGAAAAACACGTTCGCCGACATCGATGAGCCCATCATCGCGCCGATCTGCAGGAACACCGCGCGACCGTTGAAATACTGGTTGAAGAAGACCGCGGCTGCCAGGAGCAGCGCGAGGGTGAGGGGAGCCGCGAGCCGGGGGTGCTCCTTGAGCTTGGTCCGCCAGATCGCGTCATACACCAGCCACCAGCCGACGATGCCGCCCACGCTCAGGCCGATGGCGGCCCCGCCGGGCAGGGCGGTCTTGGTCGCGTCTAGCAGCGCTGCGCCACCGTGGATGTAGAAGACGGAAATCAAGAGCAGCACCCCGCTGATCCACGTCGTGTAGGACTGCCACATGAACCAGTGCAGCGGGACCGGGATCGCCGCGGGGTCGATGAGTTTTTTCTGCAAATGGAACACCCCGCCGCCGTGGAGCATGTCGAGGTGGCCGAGCAGATCGGGCTTGGGATTTTCCTCATCCGGCTGCGGCGCGATGAGGTTAAGCTCCATCCAGGTGAATAAAATCGAGTTGCCGATCCACATGATCGCCGCCAGCACGTGGACGAAGCGAAACACCACACTCAGCCAGCCTGCGATTTCGGATTCCATAAGTCAGCGCCTATTAAGCAGGCGATATACCGAGATCCAAGGCAATAAGAAGCGCGCCGGATGCAGGGTGCCTCCACGAGGGAACTCCTCAAACGTTGAAGAGATTTTAACCACGGATTTCACGGATTATACGGATTTAGGAGTGATCAAATGATGCTGATTTGAGTCGCTTCGGTGTTAAAATCTAAATTTCCCAAATTTCAGTCCCGAAGGATTCCTTCTTCATCCGTGGTTTGAAAATCTCTCTTTCTCCCTAATGGAGGCATCCTGAGTGCCGGATGCAGGGAGATCCGGTTACGGGACAACCACGGGATTTCGCAGTGTTTTAAACCGCGAATGAACGCC
Source organism: Akkermansiaceae bacterium (assembly GCA_043779985.1). Lineage (GTDB taxonomy): Bacteria > Verrucomicrobiota > Verrucomicrobiia > Verrucomicrobiales > Akkermansiaceae > Luteolibacter. Next base: position 5,312 of record JAYWDF010000310.1, read on the forward strand.
AATCAACGCGAATGACAGTTAAAACCAGGGGCCTGAAAAGACAGGATGCTGCACCTGTCGGGCGAACGGTTCAAGTGACCCGACTCATTCAAAATTCGCGTCCATTCGAGTTCATTCGCGGTTCCATGTTCCGCGTTGAGGTTGGGCCAGTCCCGCCTATGTCATGAAATACGCCACTAAAATCAGGGGCCTGAAAAGACAGGATGCTGCACCTGTCGGGCGAACGGTTCAAGTGACCCAACTCATTTGAAATTCGCGTCCATTCGAGTTCATTCGCGGTTCCCTGTTCCGCGTTGAGGTTGGGCCAGTCCCGCCTATTTCATGAAATACGCCACTTCCGCCGCACTCAAGTGGCGGAAGGCGCCGGCGGGCAGGGACGCATCCAGCACCAGCGGCCCGATGCTTTCCCGGTGCAGTCCCAGCACCTGGTTGCCCACCGCGTGGAACATCCGTTTCACCTGATGGTAGCGGCCCTCATGGATCGTGAGCAGCGCCTCGTGCCCGGCCAGCACTTCCAGCGCCGCCGGCCGCGTCGTCAGGTCCTCGTAGGCGAAATAAATCCCTGCCGCGAAGATCGCCGCGGTTTGCGAGGAAATCGCATCGCGCGTCACCACTCGATAGATCTTGGAAATCTCCTCCTCGGGTTCGGTCACCCGCTTCGACCAGCGGCCGTCGTTGGTCAACAGCAGCAGACCCGTCGTCGCCCGGTCCAGCCGCCCGGCCAGATGCAGCTCCTCCCGCAAGGGGTGGTCGATCAGCTCGATGACCGTCGGGTGCTGCGGGTCGCTCGTCGCGCTCAGGTAGCCTGCCGGCTTGTGCAGCATCAGATAGATCGACTCCTTGGCTTGCAGGATTTCCCC
>JAYWDF010000311.1:0-2047 GCA_043779985.1 Akkermansiaceae bacterium
ACGTGAAGCATCGCCGAACCGGAAATGTGGCCGGCAGGCAGCAACCGCAGTCGGAATCCATCGCGAACGAGGGGCACTTGGAATGCAAGCGCCTCGATCCTGCTTTCCGCCAGATGGAACCGACGGTGCACCAGCGCGGCGGTCACCTCCGAGCACAATGCGGATTCATGACGGGCGAAGTGGTCGGCATGGGCGTGGGAGACGAAGGCGCGCGGCTTCGCGTCCCATGGGTCCAGCCATAGGTCGAGCTCCGGCAAGTGCAGGCCTCGTTGAAAACGAACTTCGATCAATGCGGCGCTCAGCCTACGCAGGGATCGGACCGATCGCCAAGGCAAACCCGGACAGTTTCCAAATGGCGTGCGGAAGGAATTTCGATCGGATCCAATTTGGAATGAAATCCGCCTTTGCTAACGAGAGTCTATTTGGAAGAGTGAACCATCTTGACGAAGCAACAAGCTGAAGAGTTCCACCGCGGTCTCGAACGAAAGGTCCGGGCCGAGGCGCGACATGGCTGGGACAAGGCGCGCAAGCAATGGGCGAAACCTCTGCCCGAAAGAGTGTCCGCCTGCCGGGCGATCGGCTGGCTTAAGATTGCCGCAATCGAAACCGTGCAGCACCGCAAGCTGGTGCACTTCCATCCTTCTGTGGAGGACATGGCGCTATTCCGCGAGGGCGACGGGGTGCGGATGAGTCTGAACGATCCAGGCGGCGATGATTTCATCGAGGCGACGTTTCTCGGACTCACGGAAAAGGGATTGAGCGTAACGGTGTCACCCGAAGCTGCAATTTCCGCCGGTGAGGGCTGGAGTCTGGATGAGGAGATGTTTGATTTGTCGGAATTCTATCTTAAGGCGCTCGAAGAAATGGCGGCTACGAGCCATGGGCGTGACGTCGTTTTGCCCGCCTTGCTGGACGGGGTGGGGGATGAGATTGATTTCGACGCCTGCGGAGAATTTTCGGAGAACCTCAAGGATTCGGCGATGGATGATTCGCAGCAGGACGCGGTTGCCATGTGTCTGGCCGCGCAGCGGTTCCACCTCGTGCAAGGCCCGCCGGGCACCGGGAAAACCCAGACGCTCGCGATGCTGGTCAGGGAGCTGGTGGGGCAGGGGCAGCGGGTCCTGCTCACGGCGTTCACCCACCGCGCGATCCACCATGCCTTGCGGAAGGTGAGTTCACTGGTGGATTGTCCGGTCTACAAGGTGTCCGTGCCGTTTCCTAACGATTCGGAGGGCGTCGACTTCAAGGATACCTTCGCCGACACCGGTCTGCTGGATCACGGCGGGCCGTATGTGATCGGCGCGACGCCGTTCGCGCTCTTCTCGTCGCGAGCCGGCGAGGCGAGGTTCGACGTGGCGGTGATCGACGAGACCAGCCAGATGCGGGTAGAGGCGGCGATCATGCCGATGCTGCGGGCGCAGCGCTGGTTTTTCTTCGGCGACCGGCAGCAGCTTCCGCCCGTGGTGCAACGTCCCGTCGCGGATGCTGCGGAGGATTCGGTGTTCGCCAGCTTGGCGAAAGATGGCAGCCATACGATGTTGAAAACGACCTATCGGCTGAACGATCCGCTCACCCGTTGGCCGTCGGAGAATTTCTATCAAGGTGAGCTGGTCGCGGCGCGTGCCAATGCTGGGCACCGCTTCCATCTGAAATCGCCACCCGTGCGGGTGGCCCTGCTCGGTCCGGAGCCGGCGTTGGTGAGGGTGGAAATCGATCACGAGAACAACCGCGTTTCCTCGCCCGAGGAGGCGGAGGAGACTGCCGCGCTGATCGAGGAAATGCTGGCAGGCGGGCTCTCGCCGGCGGAGATCGGGGTGGTGGTGCCATTTCGCGCCCAGGCGGCTCGGGTGCGGAATCTTTTGCGCTTCGAGCGCTTTGCAAAGTGGCCGGAGATCGGGAAACTTGCGATCGATACCGTTGAGCGGTTCCAAGGCCAGGAGCGTGAGGTGATGATTGTTTCCTTCGTGGTTTCTGATGAGAATTTCATGGACCGGCTGGCGGGGTTCCTCACCTATCCGCAGCGGCTCAACGTCGCGGTCACCCGCGC
>JAYWDF010000312.1:0-2046 GCA_043779985.1 Akkermansiaceae bacterium
ATCACCTACGCCGACAACAGCGTTACTGAGTTCACCTACGACGGCCTCTCCCGCCGCGTCCGAATCACCGAGATAACTGCCGCCAGTGCCGTCACCTCGGACAAACGCTACCTCTGGGCCGGAGGCAACCAACCCGCCGAAGAACGCGACGCCGCAGGTACTACCGTCCTCAAGCAATACCACGCACAAGGGGTCTTCGCCCCCGCCGCAGCCGCACCGCTCCACAAACTGTTCTACACGAAAGACCATTTGGGTAGCGTGAGGGAACTCGTCGATGCCAGTGGCACCCTGCAAACCCGCTACGACTACGACATGTGGGGAAAGAGGGTGAAGCTAACCGGAACTCTCGACTCCGACATCGGCTACACCGGCCACCACCACCATGCGAAATCCGGGCTGATCCTGACTTGGTATCGGGCGTATGACGCAGAGTCGGGACGGTGGCTATCCGCCGATCCGATCGGGGAGGCGGGGGGGATGAATTTGTATGGGTATGTTGAGAATGATCCGGTGAATTATTCGGATCCGTCGGGATTGTTTGGTTGCGCGGCAGCTGTTGGTGGATGGATAGCTACAGATACGGCTATTCCTGAACCGACTGATTTGGCTTGGCCTAAATGGGTCGGCTATGGGGTAGTGTTTGGCGGAGCCGTAGCGATTGATTGGTTGGGATCTAGGGCTCATCGAGGAGGAGGTAACGAGAGAAACTGGGAAGGGAGAAATCCAAATCCTATAGGTAAGCCAAAAACGAAGTGCCCAGTGACCGGTAAAGACATTCCTCCTAAAGTAGGCGATAAACCCCGCCCACCTGAGGTGCCAACCATTCCAAGGGGTAAATCAAAATGATGAAGGCTGAGACATCAGGTGATAAAAAGGTTCTGACTTCAATTGAAGCATTACTCTCACGAAGGCGGTTCAAACAAGCCGGTTTAGTAACAGCAAAACATCTTCTGGCCTCACCTAAAGACATCGGACTACTATTCTGTATGTTTCATTCGCTTTTCGGTCAGAGAAACTACAATGAAGCTGAAGTAGTTGCTAGGAGGATTACTAAATTAGCTTCTGGTAGAGCAAATGCTTATCTCAACCTTGGGGCAGCTCTTCAAAAGCAGGGGAAAATCAAGCGCGCACTTGATTGTTATCGTTTGGAGTTGCGCTTCAATCCTGAGTCGCTTGGTGCGCATTACAATTTAGGCATTACCCTTGCTAATCGAAACCAGTGGCGTCGGTCACTGCCTCATTTGTTGACCTGTTTTGCCAGTGAGGCTTTTCCTTGCGACGGCGAATTAGAATTTCTAACTGCGAGAGCGGCGTTCAAAGCGGGTGATCAGAGCGCCGAGGCCGTGGTTTATAAGAAGATCCTGAAGGCGTGTCCAAATGACTCGTGGGCACTTACAAACCTTTCTGCGGTCTACATGGATCTGCAAGATTTCAAAAATGCTAAAACATTGCTTGATAAGGCGCAACAACTGGTGCCTAGCGATCAAATCGTAATGCGCCTTATTGAGAAATGTAATAAGTATCTTAGTAATAAGTGAACGGGGTCAGTAGTATCAGAGTGAACGGGGTCAGTCCGAGTGAACGGGGTCAGTCCTAGATTCTTTAAATCAAGTCGTAAAATCTAGGACTGACCCACTGGAATTCCGGTGGCGTTCAATGGGGTCATTCATTCAATGAATAGGGTCGGTCCTGAATGGCACTAACTTAAGCAGAAAACATGCATTTTCAACGGGTTGCGTAAGCTTGGCATCGACGCCTCGGGCGGTGGCTTTTTCCCTTGGTTTTCCGAGGTTTCTGGGATTCTTCAGCTCCTGCCATCCTACTCCGCCCGAAGGTCTGATTTCATCCCAAATTCCCTTAAGTTAGTGCCATTCGGGACTGGTACCATTCTTTCTGACCCCATTCTCGTTGGGAAGCCCGGCCGCGGAGGCCCCACCGCGATGGATTCCCCCGGGGGATGGACGTTGGCGGCGGAAGCGGTGGTTAGAGTTGAGCCCTGCGGAGCGGGCCGGGGGAATTTGTTTTTTGAATATTATCGCCAAACGT
>JAYWDF010000313.1:0-6152 GCA_043779985.1 Akkermansiaceae bacterium
GTTGCTCCTATCACGCCTCGCGCGAGCTCTTCATGGAAAACCTCGTGGACGCCTCCGTGGATGCGAAAAAATCCGCGAGGTTCGTGATGAACCACTCCCAGCGCGCAGATCATCCGATTCTGATTTCGATTCCGGAAACGGGATATCTCAAAGGCTTTACCGTCGAGGTGATCGCCTCACGGTGAGTAAAACCGCGATCTATCAACTCTTCATATTGAACTTGAGTTGTTTTGCGGGAGATCTACCAAGAGCGCGTGAAACCACGCGCCGTCCGCTTACCATTGCTTTCCAGCGCTTCGTTTCTACCGATGGTGTTCACGATGGCGCTACCCTTGTCTGCCGCGCCAATCATTTGGGAGGACCAGAAGAGCTACAACTGGCATAACGCCGCTAATTGGAGTCCAGCCGTTGTGCCCGGAGCAACAAGCGACGCATGGGTCAGGTATGGCATAGTTTATATCATGGATGGCGCGGCGAACGCACGCACCCTCCTTCTTGGTGGCGACGCTTACGCCCATCTGGATGTGTATGGAACCGGCAATTCAATAACGACTTGGGCTGGTGCAGACGGTGCACTCGGGCTAGACGTCAGATCGGGCTCCCTGACCGTCGAAAAGGGAGCCAGTTTGACCACTCAAGCCGTGGAAATCAGGGGCACCGGTGGGTGGGATGAAGGAGTCATTGTGGCGACCTATGACAATAGCGCAGGCAGACCGAGTCGGTGGTTGAACACGGGAAATATGACTCTTCACGAAGGCGGAAAGTTTATTGTGGAATCCGGAGCATTTGCCGAGTCGCGGAACCTCACCGTCATTGACGGAGGAAATGCCTCAATCTCTGCGGGATCGACGTGGCAAATGGACAGACTCGTCATCGAAGACAATTCCACCAATGACGACCCCGATTTAGTAGTCACATCTGAGGGCACGATCATCACCAAAAACGCCACAGTTCGCGGCGTTGTTTCCATGAGCCCGAGAGATTTTTGGGATTATCGTCGTGGAGCCAGCTGGAATTCGGAATCGATCCTCGTCGATGGAGGAACGATTGATTTGGCAGCAGGCAGCCATTTGAAAACCGGCCTTCTATCCATCCAGGGAGGTGAAGTGCTGATCGGCCACGGCAAGGAAGCCGTCGCGTCTGCGGAGATCGGCAAGCTGGAGGCAGGTGGCGGCGGCAAATTGGTGTTGAACGGAGGCACTTTGATATTTCGAGAATCTGGATTTACCTTCAGTGGCGTAGATCCCGGAGAAGTCGTCATTGGTAACGGAGGCGCGGTCTTCGAAACACGTGGCAGGACCTACCCGGCAGGCAAGAATGACGCGGTGGTAATCAATGCCAGCTTGCAGGGAAGTGGCGGACTTGAGACGTGGACCTTCGGAAGTATCGAACTCGCACAGGCGAGCACCTACCAAGGTGACACGGTCGTCCTGAATGGCACTTTGATCGTAGATAACAGAGAAGGCAGCGCGACCGGCAGCGGCGCGGTGAGGGTAGGCCAGATTGGAACGCTAGCAGGTAGCGGGTTCATCGCTGGCAACGTCATCAACGACGGAACGGTCTCTCCCGGAAACTCCCCCGGCACCCTCCATATCAACGGCGATTTTCACCAAAACTCCGACGGAACACTTTTGATTGAAGTCGGCTCACCGGAAACCTATGACATTCTGAATGTCGGTGGCAACGTACACATTGGCGGTAGTCTGGTCGTTGACAACGACAAGCCATTGAAGTTTGGACAGCAAATCAACCTCATCCAGGCCCACGGCCGCATCACTGGTTTTTTCGATTCCATCGCTTTCTCCAATCCTCCAGACGCGAGAATCCTGTTCGAAAGCAATGAAGGCACCGGCACTCTGTCCATCGCTCCACTAAGCTACTCACAGGTCGCTACAAGTCCGAATGAAACGATACTTGCCACAGCACTTGATCCATGGATCGGTTCTCAGGACGGAGACAAAAAGAACGTTTCGAGGAATCTCGATCAACTCACCGCCGCTGAGTATCAGCAGGCCTTCTCCGCGATTTCTCCAGCTATCTGCGGCGCGGCGCTCGACACCGCCATCGAGCAAAGCCAAAGCCAATCCACCACACTCGCACAGCACCTTGCCTCACGCCGTCTTCGCGAGGTTCCCGCTACACTTGAGAGCAAGGACTGGGAGGCTTGGACGATCTCCTCCGGGCTCTATTCGACAGGCAGCATGAGTTCGCTGGCAGGAAATGAATTCTCCAGCGGAAATTTCCTCTCCGGCATCGAGCGGAAACTGGACGCCACGTTCACCGCAGGACTTTTCACCGGCTTTGGCGATAGCGAAGGAACCTTCTCGGGAGCCAGTAGGACAGAGCAGGACCGCCTTACCTTCGGCGGCTACGTGACCGCCCAGCAGGACGGATACTATGCCAACACCGCGTTGGGCGCCGGCATTCTGGATATGGATGTCACCCGCTCGATTCGATTCGGCGGCCTTTCACGCACGGCAAAATCCAGCACAGATGGCTCGGAGTTTTTCGGTCTGATTTCAGGCGGCTACGATTTGCATGCGAACAACTGGACGTTCGGGCCGACCGCCGGTTTCCAATACAGCAAAGTCCGCTACGACGACGTGAAGGAGCACGGAGCCGGCGCGCTCGATCTCGCCATCGAAAATCCCGAGGACGACAGCCTCCGCAGCCAGATCGGTGCCCGCGTGGCCTATCGGCAAAAGGCCAACGACCGCCTAACTCTCATCCCCGAAGCACGCCTCTTCTGGCAGCATGAATTCCTGCGCAACAATACCTCCTTGGATGCCACTCTGGAACAAGGTTCGGGACCGGGCGTCACCCACCGCATGGCGAAATCCGATGGAGATTCCCTCTCCGGTGGAGTAGCCCTCGGTTTCCAGACACCGGTCGGGTTTTACGGAAATGTTTCCTACGACGTGGAGGCCGGCCGCGAAAGCAATCTGAACCAAACGCTCTCCATTGAAGCTGACTGGAGGTTCTGAATTTGCGGATTCATTTCGCGACAGGCTCCCACGTCCCCAGCACCAGCTTGTCATTGAGCAGAAACACCCCGAGGCCGATGTCGTCGTGAAGCTCCACCGGGACCAGCGCGGCTTTCTCCTTGGTGGAAAAGGTCAGGCGGGATTTTACGCTGTAACCTTTTTCCACGAGCGTGCAGGTGTCGTCGGGCTGACGGATCCACAGACCGGCCGATGCGAGACTGGCTCCCACGGTGCGGCCCTTGATCCAATGTTGATAGACTCCCTTGGTGTCAAACAACCAGACGCGCTCGTCCTTCCGCTCTTCCGCCGTGCCGTCGAGCGTGCCGCAGTCGGTTTCCACGAAGACAGACCACGAGTCCGGCAGGATTCCGAAGTCGTCGCCATTGGGGATGATGAATTCGGTGGCGGAAAAGTGGTAATCCGGCCATCCCACGCCGATTCCATGGCCGGCTTCCGTCCGGTTGACCACCAGTTTCCCATCGTCGCTCTTCGTGGAGCGATCGATATACATGCCGCGTGATCTCAGTTGCTGGGGCAGGCATTCTGTCCACGGGTCCTCGATTTTCTCCCATTTGCCATCGGGCGTCACCTTGGCATAGCCTCGTCCCCTTTCGGAGCCCACCGAAACGATCCACGCCTTGCCAGTTTTGTCGGACCGCGCCCATGCGATCAACGAAAGCGCAGACATGTCCTCGTTGGCAGAAGGAGCCAGCTTCGCCCCTTTGATCGACCAAAGCCTTTTGCCCTTGGCGGAAAATGCGGTCACCTCCTTGTCAAACTCGTCGATATCAGTGGTGATCCAGCGGCCGTCCGGAAGAAAAGCCCCATACCATTCCCTGCCCCAGCCGTCGCCGCGGCGGACCTTGGCTTCATTGAGAAGTTTCCCTTTCTCGTCGAAGAGTTTCCCACTCATCGGCGTCCAGATTTCGAAACGATCCTTGGTGATGCGCCGCCAAACGGTGGAGTGATCGCCACTTTCCTTGACTGCGGTTTCCAAGGGAGCGGTATCGCGAATGGTAACTTCGCACGAGGTCGCTGGCGCATCGGGTTTGATCTCCGTTTCCGCCAGTTTGTCGTTTGAAAAGATCCGCTGCACCAGATCCGCCCTGTCACCTCGTTTGACGTGATCTTCAAAATCCTCCGGCAACTTGCCCGTCGATTTCCAGATCGCGAAATCCGCCTCAGCCTCCTTGCCTGCTTCCTTCACTTCCTTTTCCCACTCATCCTCCTCCGCCGCATCCGATAGCGAAGTCATCCCCAGACACACCCCAAGCAAAAGAACAACACGCCGTTTTTTCATGCCCCTGATCTATCAGGAGTTCCGCCGATTGCAACAACCGCCTTGCTGCCATTGCAAATCCATCACTCCCACCAATCCTCCTTGCCGTACCGCTGCAAAACCGTAGATTCCCCGCCATGTCGCCGCTGACGAGCCACCCGGAAGACCGCACGACGCAGCAATGCGCCGCACGGCCTGACTTCGTGGCATGGTCGAGCGCCTGTGGAAACACCGTGGAATTTCGTTAGCGGGATCGGACTTTCCATCCTCCGGCCTGCCATTGGGAGATTGTTCCCCGGCGGCTGGCTCCTTTCCGCATTTCGCCTTTCAGCCTTTCATCCAAATGGACTACTCCTCTCTCATTCTCAAACGCCGCGACCGCTTCTCCGAGTTGGAAGAAGCCGTGGGCGATCCTGAACTTTTCTCTGATCCCAAGCGCGCCACCGAGATCCTCCGCGAGCACGGCAAGCTCAAGCAGACCCTCGCGCTCTGGGAAAAAATCGAAGCGTCCAAGCGCCACCTCGCCGACAACCTCGAACTCGCGAAATCCGACGATCCCGAGTTCGCCACGATGGCCGCCGAGGAAATCCCCGGGCTCGAATCGGCAATCGCAACCCTCGGCACCGAACTCCAATACGCCCTGCTCCCCGCCGACCCCAACGAAGACCGCGATGCCCTCATCGAAATCCGCGCTGGTGCCGGTGGTGACGAAGCCTCGCTCTTCGCCGCCGAGCTGATGCGGATGTATCAACGCTACTCCGATCTTCGCGGCTGGAAATGCGAGCACCTCGAAAGCAGCCCTTCGGAAGTGGGCGGCTTCAAGGAAGTCATCCTCAAGGTCACCGGCCAGGAAGTCTTCCGCTATTTGAAATACGAATCCGGTGTCCACCGCGTCCAGCGCGTACCCGCCACCGAGACTCAAGGCCGCGTCCATACCTCCACTGTCACCGTCGCCGTGCTACCAGAAGCCGAGGAAGTTGATGTCGAGCTGAAACCGGAAGACCTCCGGATCGAAGTCTGCCGCGCCGGCGGCGCAGGCGGTCAGCACGTCAATCGCACCGAATCCGCCGTCCAGATTTTCCACCTTCCCACCGGCCTCTACGTCCGTTGCGAAGACGGTCGCTCGCAGATCAAGAACAAGGAAATGGCCCTCAAGATCCTCCGCTCCAAGCTCTACGAACAAAAACTCCGCGACCAGCAGGAAGCCTACTCCAGCCATCGCCGCTCACTCATCGGCTCTGGCGATCGCTCGGAAAAAATCCGCACTTACAATTTCCCGCAAAGCCGCATCACTGACCACCGCATCGGCTTCACTTCCCACAACCTCGCCGCCACCATCGCCGGCGACCTCACCGAGTTCACCAGCGAATTGCAAAAAACCGAGATGGACGAGCGCCTGGCCGAAGCCGGGCTTTGATCGCTGATGCTCCCGCGAGGCCAGTCCGACTTCGACTCCTAGGGTGTTTTCATGTCCGATACCCTCGGTCTTGACAGCCCTCCCTTCGGAAAGCAGATTTCCGGCCGTTTCTTCGTCTGCTTCTGTTTTTCTTTGTAGCTTCAATGAATTTTAGACGCTTCCGGGGCCTCATTCACACGATTTCCTGATTCTCAGCCTTGCGTCGCAACCCGCCGCTCCTAATTTCCACCCACTCTCCACTCAACTCCATGCCCTCGAACCAGAAATCCCCACACGGCTGGCCTGAACCTCAAGGCCTTTGGCATCCGTCACGCGAAAAAGATGCCTGCGGCGTCGGCTTCATCGCCCATCTCAAGGGCAAGCGTTCGCACGACATCGTCATGAAAACGCTGACGATGAACGAGCAAATGGACCATCGCGGCGCGAGCGGATCGGACCCGGCGACGGGCGACGGCGCCGGGATTTTCATCCA
>JAYWDF010000314.1:0-2038 GCA_043779985.1 Akkermansiaceae bacterium
TCGAGCTTGAGGTAGCGGGCGAAGGTGGAGGCGATGCTGCCGCCCATTTGCAGGGCGGTGCCTTCGCGCCCTGCGGAGCCGCCGAAGAGGTGGGTGACGAGGGTGCCTAGCAGAATGAGCGGTGCCATGCGGCGAGGGACGCCGGCAGCGGGCTGGTGGATTTCAGCGATGAGCAGGTTGTTTCCGCCGGCCGCAGATTTGCCGTAAAGCTGATAGAGCAGGCCGATGCAGAGACCGGCGATGGGGAGGAGAAACAGCAGGCCGGGATGGGCGAAGCGGATGCGGGTGACGGCATCGAGCGCCCACAGGAAGAACGCGGAGGCGGAACCGACGGCGACGGCCAGTGGGGTGAGGAGGGCCAGCCAACGGAGGGCGGCACGAAGCTGAGATGGAAGCCAGTTCATCGGGGCGGCGGGACTCTTGGCAGATCAATTAGGAAATGGCAGCACCAAACACCGGACTCGATCGAGAACCGGCATCTTGACAGCTTCAAATTGACGCATCATGATGCTTTTCATGAGAACAACCGTCACCCTTGAGCCGGATGTGGCTCGCCTGCTGGACGATCACGCGAGGCGGACCCGCAAGTCGTTCAAGGAAACTCTTAACGCTGCTGTGCGGTTGGGACTGGGACGGATTTCGCATTTTCCTCCGACGCAGGAATTTATCATCGAAGCCCGTCCGATGCTGCTTAAGGCGGGATTGGACGGTGGGCGCTTCAATTCGCTGGTCGATGAAATGGAGACTGATGGGTTCGTCGAGAAAGCGCGTTCGGAGAAGCCCAAGGAGCCGCTTTCATGATCCTCCCGGACGTCAATCTGTTGATGTATGCGTATGATTCGAGTTCGCCCAATCATGAGGCGGCGGCGGAGTGGTGGAAGGTCTGTATGACTGGCAGTGAGGAGGTCGGATTGGCGACGGTGGTGATCTTTGGATTTGTGCGTCTGATCACAAATCCCAAGATTTTTCAAAACCCCCTCACTGTTGAGGAGGCGACCAGCCGGGTGGAGTCTTGGATGGTGAGTCCTCAGGTGCGGGTCATCGATCCTTCACCTCATCATGTGGTGGACGTGCTCGGCTTGCTGGTGGAAAGGGGCACGGCGGGGAATCTCACCACGGATGCCCAGATCGCCGCTCTGGCACGGCAGGAAAAAGCCGTCATCCATAGCAATGACACGGACTTTTTAAGCTTCCCCGGCATTCGCTGGCACAATCCGCTCACTGGAAAAAGCAACGCGACTTGATTTCAAGGAGATCAGATTTTCAGCGTCCCGTGGCTTTCCATCGCTCGATGGCCAGCCGGATGCCGGCGGCCTTGTGGAGGGTTTCCTCGTATTCCTTTTCAGGATCTGAATCGGCGACAATGCCGGCACCGACTTGATAGACCAACTGATCGCCGTTGCGGACGAGCGTGCGGATGGCGATGTTGAACGAGCTTTCACCATTGTAACCGAGCCAGCCGATGGCCCCGCAGTAGATGCCGCGCGGGGCTTGTTCGAGTTCGCGGATGATTTCCATGGCGCGTTTCTTGGGTGCGCCGGTGATGCTGCCGCCGGGAAAACAGGCGGCGATGGCGGCGATCGCATCGACCTCGGGCCGCAGCGTGCCGGTGACGGTGGAAACGAGGTGATGGACTTGGGCGAGGGTTTCTAACCGCAGCATATCGCTGACTTCGACGCTGCCGAATTCGCAGACTTGGCCGAGGTCGTTGCGGAGGAGGTCGGTGATCATGACGAGCTCGGCGATTTCCTTGGCGGAGGTCTGGAGTTCGTAGGCGGAGCGGCGGTCTTCGTCGGGATCGGAAAAACGCGGGCGGGTGCCTTTGATCGGGCGGGTCTCGATGCCGCGGCCGGAAATTTTTAGGAACGATTCCGGCGAGGAGCTAAGGATTTCGCGGCCATCGAGTTTCAGATAGGCGGCCATCGGGGCCGGGGAGGCGTCGCGCAATGTTTCGTAAAGGCTGAAGAGATCGCCGCGCACGGATGCGATGAAGCCTTGGGAAAGATTTGCCTGATAGATATGGCCGGCGGCGATCCAC
>JAYWDF010000315.1:0-6143 GCA_043779985.1 Akkermansiaceae bacterium
CCCCAACCCGCCGGTGGAGCAAGTGATCGGGATCATCGGTCAAATCGTGGACGGAGTGCGTGCCTTGCATCGCCGCGACACGCTTCATCAGGATCTTAAGCCGGACAACATTCTACTGGACCGGAAGGGGAATGTGAAAATTATCGACTATGGCTCGTGCCGCGTGGGTGGCATCGCGGAAATCTCCACCCCGTTCGAACGAGAGGATGCCTTGGGGACGTTGGATTTCTCAGCACCGGAATATCGATTGGGAATTACGCCAACGACACGCTCGGACCTATTCTCAATCGCGGTCATCACGTATCACCTGCTTACGGGAGGGCATCATCCGTTTGGCAAGGCGTGGGCTAAGGCCCAGAATCCTCGTGATTTTTTCAATCTTACCTATCAACCGGCGGCTGCACATAATCCCATGGTGCCCTTGTGGATGGATGCGGTTTTGCGTAAAGCCCTGTCAATCCGCATGGAGTTGCGGCAGGAGGTGATGTCCGAGTTTATTCATAATTTACGCCAACCGGATCCGGCATTTCTTACCGCTGAGCCACTCCCCTTTGCCCAGCGGAGTCCCCTGCTCTTCTGGAAGCTGGTTGCGGGCTTAGCCATGCTCGGCTGGATCCTTACTTGGATTTTCCAGCGGTGATCCGGCGTCCATGCTGAGCTGGACTCATGCGGCGACGAATTAATCATGAGCGGCCTTCATGATAATCGTGGATGCGATTTCTCGATAAAAGCGTCTGCAAATCCCGGGTGGCACGGCGGGTGCTATTTTAAAAGCAACAAAACGCGAACATCATGGTCGATTTCAACAACTCAGGCTTCAGCGAGGAGCAAACCTCGTATCTCTCCGGATTCGTCTCAGGAATCCTTCAATCCCGCGAGGTGCCTTTCCTAGGGCAGGACGCCGGAAACCGCTTTACCCATCTGCCGGCCGAGGCCGTCGACACGGTTCATGGTACGCCCATCGACGATCTTTGCAGGGAGGAAATCATCAAACACGAGAAAAACGGCCTTGATTGCTACGACACGATTCTTGCTAACGCAGAAACCAACAGTTTCCCCGTCGATGGCGATGTATTTCGATATAAATTTCATGGTCTGTTTTTTGTGACACCGGCTCAAGAAAGCTTCATGTTGCGCTGCCGCATCGCCGGTGGATCGCTCAGCTCCAGCCAATTCCGCGGGCTCGCGGAAATCGCCGCCGACTGGGGACCAGGCCATGCCGACCTAACAACTCGTGCCAATCTCCAAGTTCGCGAGATCATGCCGAAGGATTGCCCAACGGTATTGATGAAACTCACGGACCTCGGCCTGACCTCCCAAGGTTCCGGAGCGGATAATGTCCGTAATATCACGGCCACCGCAACCACAGGATTCGATCCAGACGAGTTGATTGATGTGATGCCCTACGCACGCGCTATCCATCACTACATCCTCAAGAACCGCGACCTTTACGGTCTGCCGCGCAAGTTCAACATATCCTATGACTCCGGCGGTGCCGTCTCCACTTGCACCGACACTAATGACATTGGCTTCTACGCCGTGAAAGTGGGAGCCAACGAGCAAGGCATCGAGCCGGGAATCTATTTCCGCATGCAACTCTGCGGGATCACGGGACACAAGCAATTCGCCAACGACTGCGGGATTTTGCTAACACCTGCAGAAACGATTCCTGTCGCCGCCGCTCTCATGCGCGTCTTTATTGAAAACGGCGATCGTACCAACCGCAAGAAGGCTCGCCTCAAGTATCTCGTCGACGACTGGGGAATCCCGAAGACTCTTGAGGAAACTGCGAAAAAGATGACCTTCGGCCTCCGATACTTCCCGCTGGAGCTGTGTGAACCATCACTGCCGAAAACCAAGCATGGACACCTTGGCATCCATCCCCAGAACGACGGAAAAAGCTACCTCGGCGTGCTCACTCCCGTCGGCCGTATGTCCTGCCAGCAGATGTATGACATCGCCGCAATCGCCGATCGCTACGGTCGGGGTGAGATCCGACTCACCGTCTGGCAAAACCTCATCATTCCAGGCATTCCCGATGACCAACTTGACGCCGCTGCAGCTGCTGTCATCGCCACAGGATTTGACTATCGTCCGTCAAGCATTACCGGTGGCATCATCGCTTGCACGGGTAGCCGTGGTTGTAAATACGCCGCCGCGGATACAAAGGGCAATGCCGTCGCACTCGGCCAATATCTCGAATCCCGCGTTCAACTCGACCAACCCGTTAACATCCATCTCACCGGGTGCCCGCACTCCTGCGCCCAGCACTACATCGGCGACATCGGAATGATGGGGGTAAGAGTCAAAACTGCTGCTGGTGAATCAGTCGAGGGATATAACATCGTGTTGGGCGGCGGTGTCGACGACACCCAGGCCGTAGCTCGCGAGATCTGGAAGGGAATCCCCTACACCGATATACCGCAGATGATGGAAAAGCTACTTTCTGCATACCTCGCGCAAAGGCTTACAGGTGAGACTTTCGCCCAATTCACAAATCGACACACGCCGGAGGCGCTCGTCGCACTCGCATAAGTTTTCATATCACCCGCCTCAACCTATTCACGAAGATGTCCCGACTAACATTACCGCCCAACGCCCCCTTCTCCGGCGCACAAAAAATGTGGCTCAAGGGCTTTCTCGACGGAATTAACTCCGCACTAATTCCCGCCTCGAGCGGCGCTTCCGGATCTCCTTTACCAGCCCCTGTCGCCGCTGGACTACCCATCACAATCCTCTGGGGGTCACAAACAGGAAACTCCGAGGCCCTCGGCAAGAAACTCAGCAAGTCACTTGCAGCAAAGGGCCACTCCCCTACCCTTCGTGATATGGCGAGGGTGTCGCCTCAAGATCTATTGAAATCAGAAAATGTCCTGATTATTACATCCACCTACGGTGACGGTGAACCGCCCGACAATGCCGCCTCTCTCCACGCCGCGCTGGCCGCTGCCGATGCCCCGCAACTCGCATCCGTCAATTTCGCAGTCCTTGCCCTCGGAGATTCCAATTACCCCGATTTCTGCAAGTGCGGCCACGATTTCCACACGCGCCTCACCGTGCTCGGAGCGCGCCCCCTTATCCCCATCCTCGAGTCGGATGTCGACTACGACGAGCCCTTCGCCCAGTGGATTGCCCAGCTTGAAAAGGCCCTCGTCGCAGCGTAATCAATTACATTTGGATCCCAAAATACCATCTCGACCTCCGTGCCATCCACTCTCCAACGCCTGCCCGCCCTCACGCGCAAGTCAAAGCCGGACATGGAGCAAGGAAATCTCATCGACCAGCTTCTTGCCGAGCAGAAGCAACTGCAAACGCCCGTTGCCCGATTTTCAGAAGTTCATCATCAACGCAGACCTGACCTAGCAGATCATTATCGAAGTTTGATTCCATTAACTAAACCAGGTGATGGTGAGCAATACGCCTTCGAGGTTTCGCTCGACCGATGCACCGGTTGCAAAGCTTGTGTCTCCGCATGCCATTCACTCAATGGACTCGACGACGGTGAAGCGTGGCGCGACGTAGGAACAGTGTTAGGTGGCTGCGACACTCCTAGTTGGCAACAGACAGTCACCACCGCGTGCCATCATTGCGAAGATCCCGGTTGCATGAATGGCTGCCCGGTCGGAGCCTATGAAAAGGACATGGAGACAGGCATCGTCCGCCACCTCGACGACCAATGCATAGGCTGTTCCTATTGCATTCTGAAGTGCCCCTATGACGTGCCGAAATTCTCCAAGAAGCGTGGAATTGTGCGAAAGTGCGACATGTGCCACCAACGACTCGCCGAGGGTGAGGCCCCGGCCTGCGTTCAAGCTTGTCCTACCGAGGCAATCCGCATTATCAAAATTGCCAGCTATCTATCCAAAAGGTCGACTGCCGACGCTCAGCCCTCTCCACTCCTTGGCGATTCATCGATCACGCGGCCAAGCACCCGCTATATCGGGCGCGAGATCCCGATTTCTGCCACTGCCGCTGATCAATTGGCGCTGATTCCCGAACACTCCCACTGGCCCCTTGTATTGATGCTATTGTTGACACAGGCCGGTGTCGGATTGCTCATCATCGCTCGCGGCGATCTTATCCTCACGCTTGCAGGAACCGCGATTTTCTTCTCCGGCATGGGAGCCTCCGTATTCCATCTCGGCCAACCCCTCAAAGCCTGGCGCTTCTTCCTCGGTCTGCGAACCTCTTGGCTATCGCGGGAAATCCTTGCATTCTCCCTCTTTGCGCCGATTCCAATGGTGCTTACTACCCTTGCTGTATTACCAAAATTTCGGATGCTTTCGATCCCCGTATTCCTATCGAATTTAATCCCCATCGCAACACAGGTCACCGAGATATCAGCGGTCTTGATCGGCTTAATTGCAGTGTTCACGAGCGTGATGATTTATCACGACACCCACCGCTCATTCTGGCGCTTTCCCCTCGGGGCGACGCGATTCTTCGGGACGGTTGCAAGTTTCTCCGCCCTCGGTGTTCTAATTGGTGGAGTCGATAGTTTACATTTAGCTCCTTGGATCACATTTGCCGTCACGGTATTGATTAAACTCAGTGTCGAGCTTCGACTGCTTCAACTTGGAGAGAACGAAGACAAGCCCTGGTCGCCGGATGTGCATACCGCCAGACTCCAACTTGGACCACTGGGCCTAATCCTCCGCAGTCGTGTTGCATTGGCACTCTGTGCAATAGTTGTCAGCGCGACTCAACCGGCCCTAGCGTTACCCCTCCTTCTTGGTGCCGAGATTCTCGAGCGCTTGCTCTTCTTTAAATCCGTTCAAGCCCCAAAAATGCCCGGAAACTTTGGGCCAAGGATTCAACACTAAAACATCGAACTTAGCCGAAGACCGTGGTGCCCTGCTTCCGCCTTGATGCGGCTAGAAGCGAATTAACCAAGTCATGACCATAGAACAGGTTGTCACCAAGGGCCAGGCAAACGGGCTCCCTATTGATGAACTCCTCTCCAATCAAGAAGGCCTGCGCCAATTCCTCAGACTTCGCTTGTTCCTTATAGGAGATATCGAGACCTCATTGAAAACCATCTCCCAAAAGCTCCTCAAGGGTGGGAAGATCCCTCGGTGTCGAGATCAGCAGGATGTCCTTCACTCCAGCCACCATCAAGACTGTAAGCGGATAATAGATCATTGGCTTGTCGTAGATTGGAATGAGTTGCTTGCTCACAGAATGGGTCATTGGGAACAGCCTGCTCCCCGTTCCACCGGCGAGAATTATCCCTTTCCTCATTGCGAGTCCGTCGGCCCTGAAATTCGGGTAATTGGATTCACTACTGATCATAGATGCGATTAGGAAAGAGTTCCAAGTCTTTCTCCACGGTAGCTACCATCCTCAATCGCTTGAACCCAGGTCTCATGCTCAAGATACCACTGAACCGTCTTATATATTCCAGAAGAGAAATTCTCCATGGGAATCCAACCCAACTCGTTCTCAATCCGGGAAGAGTTCACTGCATACCGAAGATCATGACCCGGACGGTCTTTGACAAAAGTTATTAGCTCTTCCGAACTCTTTATAACACATGACGTAGCTAGGCTACGAACGGCTTCAATGATGGATTCTATAACGTCGAGGTTGCTGCGCTCACAGTTGCCACCGATGAGGTAACTCTCCCCGAATTTTCCGTGCAGAAGCGCCATGCAAAGCGCTCGGCAATGGTCCTTAACATAGATCCAATCCCGAATATTGCTGCCATCTCCGTAAATTGGCAATGATTCTCCCTTTAGGATCTTACGAATCATCAAGGGCATCAGTTTCTCAGGAAACTGGAACGGCCCATAATTGTTCGAGCAATTGGTCGTGACCACCGGAACCCCATACGTATGGTGATACGCGCGAGCCAAATGGTCACTGCCAGCCTTGGAGGCGCTATACGGGCTATTGGGTGCATAGGCAGTTTCCTCACAAAATCGCGGGTCACGCTCGCCCAGAGACCCGAAAACCTCATCGGTCGAAACATGAAGAAATACGCTACGCGAGTTATTTTCATGCGAACCAATTACATCGGGAACGAGAAGATTGCCATTTTCTCCTAGATAGCCCCTGAATGCTTCAAGAAGCCGATAAGTCCCGACCAGGTTTGTCATAATAAACTGTTCGGGGCTATCGATTGACCTGTCCACGTGGGACTC
>JAYWDF010000316.1:0-2037 GCA_043779985.1 Akkermansiaceae bacterium
TTCGGCATGTCGCCCGGGTTCTCAAGAACCTCGGCGTATTGCACCACCACGGCCTTATCGAGCACGAAGGCCGAACGCTTCGACACCCCGCCCATGATCAGGTTCTTGGTAGGCAGGAATTGGTCGTAAGCCACGCCATAAGCTTCGGTCACCTTGTGCTCATAATCGCTAAGCAGCGAGAGCGTGATGCCTTCCTTTTGCGCCCAGGCTTCCTGTGCGAATGGATTGTCGCCGGAAATCCCCAGCACCTTCGCGTCGAGCGCGTCATACTCCGAAATCCCTTGGGAAATGCTGCAAAACTCCGCCGTGCAACCGCCGGTAAAAGCCATCGGCACGAACAGCAGCACGATGTTGGATTTGCCGACCAGCTCGCTCAGCGTGACCAGCTCCGGGCCGTTGGCGGTTTTACTGACGAGGGTGAAATCTGGGGCTTGGTCGCCGACTTTGATGGACATGGTGGTTTGTTGGTTGTTTGAAGTTCGCCCGCATTATAGAACGCCTCATCCGGATATGTCATACGAATTCTCTCAATTTTGCCGCCCCCCGGAGAGTTCACCCGAATGCCTCGATCCGATCCGCCTACACGCAAACGGGTTTGTTCGCAGAAAGCAACGGTTCAATCTGCGGCCATACCGCTGCGAGGAAACGATGAAACTCCTCGCGGCGCACACCCTCGCTGTCGCCAGCCGCGCCAAGGCGGTGCTCATGAGCGTGCCTTCCAGGGTGGAGTCCGGGGATTTGCTGGGATGGGGAGGTTTTTAGTCAGTGAGGCGGAAGTAGGAGGTAATCGCTTCGCGGAGAGCCTTGGAATCCAGGTTTACGCCCACGGTGTCCTTCACGGCGGCGAGGATGCCCTGCCAGTCCGGGGAATCCGCAGGGAAGGACTGCATGAAGCGGCGGAGGTCCTGAAGAATTTCCTCCGGAAGCGCGGGCCCGGATTCGGCGGGAAGCGTGGCGGCGAGCCGGAACACGTCCGAGCGGTGCTTGACGATTTTTTTCGAGTCGATCTTCTGCCCCTCCGCCTTGAGGCGGCTGAGATCCAACCAGGCAAAAGCCTTGAGGGGGATGAGAGCGGTGGCGTTGGAAATGCCCAGACCGTCACGGGGGTCGTGATGGGTGCGGATGAGATCGTAGTAAGCATCGTTGAGCAGAATCGCGGAAAGGCTGTGGTGATCCGGCTCCATGCTGATGGGCACCACCTCGCCGGGAGCGAGGTCATAGTCCGAGGGCGTGCGGCTGAAAAATTCGAGTTCCTTGGGGAAGCGCTCGTCGGTGGGGTCGGCGAAGCGATAGAGTTCGGGGCTCCCGCTGCTGCGGAAGCGTGATCGATAGCCGCCCTCGCGGATGAAGTCCCGCAGCGCGGTGAGCGCCGCGGCATCGATGAGTTCGATGATCAGGACGATGTCGAGATCCTGGGTGGCCCGGAACTGCAGCGACTGGCGGGCGAACCAGTCGTCGCACGCGGCGCCGCCGATGAGCACGATGGAACCCTCGTGCGGTCGAAGGCGTTCGCGGAAAAGATCGAGTCCCCTTACCATGTGAATCGGTCGATGAGGGTTTCGAGTTGGGCCTGAATTCGTTCGTTAGGATCGTCCTTGAGAGTCAGGTAAAGTGACAGCGGGTCCACCGCATCCGGGCGATTGGTTAGAAGTGTGGGGTTATAGTTCCAAACTTCCAGGCGGGCCGTGGCCTCATCACGATCGGCACAGATCCGGTAATCCCCGTTTTCGAGTGCGGTGCGGTGCTCGCGGTGGCCCAAGGCATGCACGGGCACCCGGTCATCCGCCATCATCGTCATCCGGCTGAGAGCGGTGATGCCTGCAAAGAGGATGCCTTGCGGAGGATTTTCCCAGCGCACCCAGTGGATTGCGCGGGCCGGCGAGGCGAGCCAGGGCAGAGCCTTTTCCCACAGCTCGCGGCGCTCGAAGCGGAACCGCAACAACACAACGCGACCGTCACGGAAGGTTTCGCAGAGTTCCGCGGCTTCGAGTTCGTGCTTCACCTTGGCCAGCATGTTTGGCGAATAGCCGACGGTTT
>JAYWDF010000317.1:0-6138 GCA_043779985.1 Akkermansiaceae bacterium
GATAGTGTTCGCATCTGGGTGTCATTCTTTCTGGCGCAACGACCGACTACAGCCGATTTCTCATCCCCTTCCCGGTGTCATTCTACTTGGCGCAATGCGGGCCGATCCTCCCCGCGATTTTTACGCTGTTTTCAACGAGAGTTCTGAAATATGCTCCCGACATGTCGAGGGAACGCGATCCGGACGAACCGAAAATCTACTTTTTGCCGAACTTAATGACGGCCTGCAATCTGGCGTGCGGATTCTTCGCGGTGCTGATGATTTTCAAGGGCATCACCGAAGTCAGGCTCATCGAAGTTCAGAAAATGACTGGATCCGGCAAATTGCCGCCCAAGGAAGTCTATGAAATCTCCAAGCAATACTACGAGTATGCGATCCTGCTGATCTTCGGTTCCTGCCTGTTCGACCTGCTCGATGGCCGTCTGGCGCGGCTTGGTGGCCAAGAGTCCCCCTTCGGCCAGCAGTTTGATTCGCTCGCGGACATCATTTCGTTCGGAATGGCGCCGGCGATGCTGCTTTCCAAAGCGGTGCTTTTTCCACTCGGCAATATCGGCTGGGCGATCGCCCTGATCTACCTGGTTTGCGGAGCAATGCGCCTGGCGAGATTCAACTGCCTGGCGGTGCTGCCAAAAAAACCCGGTGCTTCGACCGATTTCCGCGGTCTTCCAATTCCGATGGCGGCGGGCTTCATCGCCTCACTGACGTTTTTGTTGATGGATTTTTTCCAAAATGACCACGAGCTCGGACTGTGGAAATACATTCTCGCCGGAGCGATGCTGGGGCTTTCCCTGCTCATGATTAGCGATGTGCGCTATCCGAGTTTCAAGAAAGTGGGATGGAATACGCGGGGCACTTTGGGAGCTATAGTCATCGCGGTGCTGCTTGTTTTCGCGACTGTCCAGTTTCGCTACGTCATGCCGGTGGCGCTCTTCAGCTTGTTCCTGCTCTACGGTTTCATTCGGCCGTGGGTTTCCCAAAAACTGCGGAAGGAAATCGAAGTAGAAACAGAACCTGAGGAGGATGCCGCGGTCCCCCAACACCCGCACGAAGACGCCGAAAATGAAGTCTAGCATGGACCCGCTGAAACGTCGCTCCCGCTGGGTCACCCTGATGCTGGTCCTTCTGCCCCTGTGGCTGCTAGGATCAGGAGCCGGGGCGCTTTGGTATTATTTCCACCGCGAGAAGAAGCTGGCGCAGGTGGAGCAGGAACGCTTTGCCCAAGCCGTTTCAGTCCCACTCATGACCGATGATTTGCGGAAAATCGTCGAGGTCATCGGCGAGAGGAACGCCTCATCCCAGACTGCCGCCGCGAATTTGTCGCGAACCGCCTCGATGATCGAGGGCTTGCTAGGCCCGTCGAACACCGGCTATGCGGTGAAACGGACGAACGGACCCGCCGAGTGGCCGATTCTGCAGGTGACCCTCGCGGGGAAAAACCCGCAAGCGCCCGCGCTCTGGGTGCTGACCTCCTACGACAGCCGCGCCGGATCGCGCGGTGCCGAGGCCAACGCGACCGGACTCGCTGCGACACTGGCCGCCGCCCAAGCGCTCGCCCGCGACAAGCCCCTGGCACCCGTTCATTTCGTCTTCCTGCCCCACGCGAATGACGCGGAATCCCCGCTCATCGAGACTGCCGCGAAATTTGTCGAACTCGCAAAACCCGCCGGCTCGCCCAAGGCAATCCTCTGTGTGGAATCGATGGGCGCGGGCGAAACGCTGTGGCTGAGCTCGCGCGAGGTCACCGCCGCGCCGCTCAAGCTCGTCTCCGGTCTCGGAGCGGTTTACGGCGCAGAAGTCGTTTGTCTTGGGGAGGATACGGATCTCGCCAGCACGCTTTTTGAAATGAATCTACCAGCGGTGCGGGTCTCCACCCGGCCACTGGTCACCCCCGACGAACAGGATGAGCGGCTTCCCTTCGCCCCGACCGTCGCAGCCTCCACCGGACGCTTGATCGAGTTGATCCGGCGCTGTGCCACCAAGTAGAAGCGCACGAACGAAGATTCCCGGTTGCGGTTCTCTCGAATCGGTCCAAAATCTAATTCTCAACGAAATCAGCGGCGGTAGCTCTTCTCACTCGGCTGATTCCTCCCCACCTCTTCCATGCGACCCACCGACCTTGATCCCACGTTCATCTCCCACGCCCCCGGCTACTGGTCCGAGGAAGCCTTGGAAAACTGGGATGACCACCGCTGGCAGCTCAGAAATCGAGTCGATTCACTCGCGGACCTCGATCTGCGACTGAACCTCACCGACGAAGAACGCGCCGGCGTCCTCCTCGCTGGCACCAAGCTGGCGATGTCGATCACGCCGCACTTTTTCAACCTCATCGACCGCGATGACCCGGATTGCCCGATCCGCCGCCAGGTCATTCCGCGCATCGAGGAAGCTTGGAACGCGCCAGAAGAAATGGCCGATCCCTGCGGCGAGGACTCCCACATGCCCGTCCCCGGACTGGTGCACCGCTACCCGGACCGCGTACTATTCCTCGTCACCGACCGCTGCGCCTCCTACTGCCGTTATTGCACCCGCTCGCGGGTTGTTTCGGGCGTCGGCGAGCAACACCTTGAAACCCAATGGGAACCGGCGTTCAAATACCTCGAAAAACACACCGAAATCCGGGACGTCTTGCTCTCCGGCGGCGATCCCCTGCTCTTCTCGGATGACCGGCTGGACAAAATCCTCACCCGTCTCCGCGCCATCCCGCACATCCAGTTCATCCGCGTCGGTTCGCGGATCCCGATTTTCCTGCCTCAGCGTATCACACCGGAGCTCTGCGCGATGTTGAAAAAGCACCACCCGCTGTTCATCTCGATCCACACCAACCACCCCCGCGAGCTGACCACCGAAGTCCGCGACGCCCTTGGTCGCCTCGCCGACGCCGGCATCCCGCTCGGCAACCAAAGCGTGATGCTTCGCGGCGTCAACGACAGCGTGGAAGTCCAGAAAGCGCTCGTTCAGAAGCTGCTGATGTGCCGCGTGAAGCCGTATTATCTCTATCAGTGCGATCTCATCAATGGATCGTCGCACCTCAGGACTCCCGTCGCGGAGGGCGTCGCAATCATCGAGGGCCTGCGCGGGCACACCACCGGCTACGCGATCCCGCAGTTCGTCATCGACGGTCCCGGCGGCGGTGGAAAAATCCCGATCAACCCGAACTACGTGGTCGATACCGCCTCCGGGCGGATCACGCTAAGGAATTTCGAGGGCGAAATCTTCGAGTATCCCGATCCCACGCCGATCCCAGCCTTGGACTTGGACAGACTGCATCAGGAAGCGCTCAGCCGCTCGATGTGAAGTTCAGCCCATTCCGCTTGCGCTCACGGTCCGGTGTCCTAGCATCCAGCGCTTTCCAAAGCTCTGTCGCTCACTGTCCTCATGAATCGCATTTTCGTTGAAAAAAAAGCCGCCCACACCTCCGAGGCGCGCCATCTCCTGCACGATCTCCACCAATCGCTCGCACTCTCCGGGCTCGTGGCCGTGCGGATCGTCCAACGCTATGATATCGATGGGCTTACCGCGGAGCAATTCGACTTGGCCAGCCGCCTGATTCTGTCCGAGCCGCAGGTGGACTCCCTGTCGGAAACCCTTTCCACCGCCGAAAACGAAACCGCCTTCGCTGTCGAATTCCTACCCGGCCAGTTCGACCAGCGCGCCGACTCCGCCGCCCAGTGCGTCCAGATCCTGACCGGCAAGGAGCGCCCGCCCGTCGCCTCGGCGAAAATCATCGTCCTCCAAGGCAACCTCACCGCCGCCGAAGTCCAAAGCGTCAAATCCTACGTCATTAACGCGGTCGATTCGCACGAAGCATCGATGGCCGTCCCGAAATCCCTGAAACCGAACACCCACGAGCCCGCCGACGTCGCCATCCTCACCGGCTTCTCCGGCCTCAACCCCGCCACTCTCCGCGCCGACCTCGGCCTGGCGATGTCCGCCGAGGACGTCAGCTTCTGCCAAAACTATTTCCGCGACGAGGAAAAGCGCGACCCCAGCCTCACCGAGCTGCGCATGCTCGACACCTACTGGTCCGACCACTGCCGCCACACCACGTTCCTGACCAAGATCGACGAAGTCACCTTCGACGAAGGCACCGAACCTGTCCAACGCGCCTGGCAAACCTACCTCGCCACCCGCAGCGCGCTCGGCCGCGAGGACAAGCCCATCACGCTGATGGACATCGCCCTCATCGGCATGCGCGAGCTCAGGAGATCCGGCGAGCTCGACAACCTCGAAGTCTCCGAAGAAGTCAACGCCGCCTCCATCGTCGTCCCGGTTTCCATCGACGGCCGCCCGAACGAAGAATGGCTGGTGATGTTCAAAAACGAGACTCACAACCACCCGACCGAAATCGAACCCTTCGGCGGTGCCGCCACCTGCCTCGGCGGCTGCATTCGCGATCCGCTTTCTGGACGTTCCTACGTCTATCAAGCGATGCGCGTCACCGGAGCCGGAGACCCTCGCACGCCGTTTTCCGAGACTCTTCCCGGCAAGCTCCCGCAGAAAAAAATCTGTCAGGTCGCCGCCCGTGGTTACTCGTCCTACGGCAATCAGATCGGCCTCGCCACCGGCCAGGTCGCGGAAGTCTATCACCCCGGCTATGTCGCCAAGCGCCTGGAAATCGGCGCCGTCGTTTCCGCCGTCCCCCGTTCGCACGTCTTCCGTGGCTCCCCATCTCCAGGCGATGTCATCCTACTCATCGGCGGCCGCACCGGCCGCGATGGCGTCGGTGGCGCCACCGGGTCCTCAAAGGAACACACCGACACCGCGCTCGAAAACTCCGCGGAAGTCCAGAAGGGCGACGCCCCCACTGAGCGCAAGATCCAGCGCCTCTTCCGTAACCCGGAACTCACCCGCAAAATCAAAATCTGCAACGACTTCGGCGCGGGCGGCATCTCCGTGGCCATTGGAGAAATCGCCCCGTCGTTAGAAATCAACCTCGATGCAGTTGCCAAGAAATACGACGGCCTCGACGGCACCGAACTCGCGATTTCCGAATCCCAGGAGCGCATGGCAATCTGCGTCGATCCCTCGGAAATCGATTATTTCGTCAACGAGTCCGACAAGGAAAACCTCGAGTGCAAACACGTCGCCAACGTCACCGACAGCGGCCGCCTCGTCATGACCTGGCGCGGCAAAACCATTGTCAACCTCTCCCGCGCGTTCCTCGACACCAACGGCGTCCAACAGACCGCGACCATCCATGTCGGCGGAATTTTCAAACGCCCAGAACCGTCCGCACAGACACTCACTGATTCACTTGCGGACCTCAACATCTGCTCGCAAAAGGGCTTGGGCGAAATCTTCGACGGCTCGGTCGGCGCGGGCACCGTGCTCTGGCCCTTCGGCGGTGACCGACAACTCACTCCGCCCGACGCGATGGTCGCCAAGCTTCCGCTGCTAGAAGGCGACACCGATGTCTGCACCTATATGAGCTGGGGCTTCAACCCCGACATCTCTGCTTGGTCGCCCTTCCACGGCGCGCTCTATGCCGTCACCGAATCCGTCTGCAAAGCGGTCGCCGCCGGCGCGCAACTCTCCGACATCCGGCTCACGCTCCAGGAATATTTTCCAAAACTCGGCAACGACGCCACCCGCTGGGGACTGCCTTTCGCCGCCCTGCTCGGAGCCTATCAGGCGCAGCACGAGCTCCGCCTCGCCGCCATCGGCGGCAAGGACTCGATGTCCGGCTCGTTCAACGATCTCGACGTGCCGCCGACGCTCGTCTCCTTCGCACTCGCACCGGGCAAAGCCAGCCTCGCGCTCTCTCCCGAACTCAAACAGATAGGATCAACGATCTCCTTCATCGAAATTTCGCGCGATGCGGACGAACTACCGAATTTCGCCGAGCTCCTGCAAGTCGCCGCCGCGTTGCATCAGCTCAACTCCGGCGGAAGAATCCTTTCCCTCCACCACATCGGCAAGCCCGGCATCGCTGCCGCGCTTGCAAAAATGAGCTTCGGCAACCACATCGGCGCGGAGATCAACACCACCCTCGACCTCGCCCGGGAGCGCTATTTCGCCTTCCTGATCGAGCACTCCGAACCACTCCCAGCGGAATTCAGCTCGGTTGAAATCGGCCACAGTTCCGAAGCCGCCGCGCTCGTTCTCAACGGCGAGGCCCACACCCTCACCGAGCTCGAA
>JAYWDF010000318.1:0-2036 GCA_043779985.1 Akkermansiaceae bacterium
AATAGTTCGTTTGAATTCACGATCAATTCTATGACTTTCTGGTTCGACGTATTTGCATGTATCTTTTCGATCGAGCGTTCGTTAAAATCTGCCTTGCACGTTCATGATCTTTGTCCAATCGTCGGATGTTAAGTGCGTCACTAATAGCGGACCTATAACTTCCAGAAAGCATCGCTGCCTCGGCTCGCATCACTAAGCCGAAAATTGCTGTTTCGGATCTACTTGCCAGCACATCGGCGTCTTCCCTCAATCCGTCGTGATCTTTCGTAGCAAGACGGCAATATGCACGCCATGATCGAGCGTCTTTGGAATCCTGATTAATTTCCAACCCCAGACTCCCATCCACTTCGCCATCAGTGTAATTTCCCAAATTGTAATTACAACAACATCTCAAAGCGTAGTCGCTCGCCTTCTTCTCCTTACCTAGGTCGATTGCGTTGCTAATTTCTGACAATGCTCTTTTCCATTCGTATTTCGTCGCGCTTTCATAAGCCCGGCTTCGATAGGTTTCAGCGGCCTCCGCCGCATCTGGTGTTCGGATCTTCCGGATCTTATCCGGTGAAATGTTCATTACGCGTTTTGAATCACCTGCTGCCTCTCCTCTTCGATTTGCGATTTCCGAAACGCCCAATATTCTCTTGAACAAACTTGGTCCATCGACTTTTGGAATCTTTTCGTCATACGACGAAAACCATGGAATTCCTCGGTATTCATATTCGTTTTTTGTGATTGGCGAAGGCGGTGGTTTCTTGCCAGTAATCTCCTTGTATGAGAGGCTATTCACCAAGTGAATCGTCAATGCTCGTTTGCGATTACCATCCCACGAATCGACACCATAAGAGTCCGCAATAATCATCTGCTCTATATTTCCTCCGGCAGCAATTCCCATCGGCTCAGGTGCTGAGGGTAAAAATCGAATGGTAGGCCCATCCAAATCAGTAGTATCCCCTGCAGGACGTATTGGTTCAGGCCGCGTTTCAACCGGCCTTCGAAAAAGTGAAAAATAGAGTTCTTTTTCCTTATAGTTTAAAAAGTGATCGTCAAACAACGATTGGGATCTGGCTTTTTTGATTTTTCCGATAAGTTTATCGATGGCTGGATCTCTATCGGGAAATCGTCCATCAACCGAATCCAAAACCAAAAGTTGAAACCCGCCATGAATTTCTTCGTCGGAAATTTGAGCCTCAATTGTGTATCCTTTTCCGAGGGGCATGGCCACAAACTGACGAACAACACCGTTCCCAGAATTGATGCCGTCAAGCCAGTGCTGATCAGGAATAACTACATAATCTTGCTTATGACTTGAAAGCTTTTCGGAATAGGTTTTACCTGAAATTGCATTGATTCTTCCGACGCAAATTTTGGCGATTGTCGGGTGCCAATTGGGGCCATCAAACTCTAGAAACAAGGCTTCGCTCTGATAGAGCGGGATAAAATAGCCGCCTTCTTTGAGCCATGATTCGGGAACTTTGTCGGCGTAATCCTCTACGCGGTGGATCGGCAGGCGTCCCATTCCCGCAGGAAGCGGATAGGTTTTACCATCCTCTGGAATCCTCAATGTGCGATTGAACGATATCTTAGCGTGCCTTCCGACGATGATCTCATCAAAGGAATTACCTGCCGTCGAGGAATCGCTTCGGCTGATGCACAGTCCGAGATCGGATTCGACAGGCATTTTTTGAGGTGCGGTATTCATAGTCTGTGTCGAATGTTTTGAAGTGATTTGGTGAGCAGAAAAGAGGCAGATGTTTCGCTGCTTTGAAGGGCGGTGTTTTGGGAAGAGGAGGATTGTGAGTGCGGTGGATTCGTGATGCTAATGGCAGTTAAATTATCTGAATCGGTGGAGGGCTCGATGCCCAAAAATGGCAGAGGAGGCGCATCGCAAGAAACATCGATTCGTCGGACGAGGGTTCCTGTTGAACTAAAGCAAATAACTTCCCCGTTATGACTTTCCTCGTAGTCGCGCGGGCAACCTTCGGAGTCGGCATCGTGCGCATAGAGCTTGCGGACGTAAGACAGAAGTCCTTTGTAAAGCC
>JAYWDF010000319.1:0-6123 GCA_043779985.1 Akkermansiaceae bacterium
ATCCTCGGCGTAGCACTTGCACTGGATGGCGTGGTATTCCTCGGTGCCACGGGTCTTGGCGACGAGATCGATGCCGGTGTCTTTGCCGGACATGCCGAACTGCGGGGTGCCGATTTCCTTGGCCCAGTCGGAATAGAGCCAGACGTCGGAATAAAGGTCGGCGTAGGTGGCCTCGTAGCGGAAGTAGGTGCGGATGAGTTCCTCGAAGTAGCTGCCTTTTTCGCGCTCGGACTGGGATTGCGAGCGGTAGGTGGCGAGGATGCTTTGGAGAGGCGTCATGGAATGCGGAGATCCTAACGAGCCATCCGGGAAGGGAAAGCAAGAACCGGCGATGAATCGCCGGTCGCTGCTGCCGGCTCCGGCGTCACACATCGCGCACAAGCACCCGTACACCGCGTAACGGGGTGTCTGACATCGCGCA
This sequence comes from Akkermansiaceae bacterium, assembly GCA_043779985.1. Lineage (GTDB taxonomy): Bacteria > Verrucomicrobiota > Verrucomicrobiia > Verrucomicrobiales > Akkermansiaceae > Luteolibacter. The sequence goes on from JAYWDF010000319.1 coordinate 422, forward strand.
CAAGCACCCGTACATCGCGTAACGGGGTGTCTGACATCGCGCACAGGCACCCGTACATCACGTAACGGGGTGTCTGACATCGCGCATCCCGCACCCTAGCCCGCCAACCCAAGCTGCTGCACCAGGCGGCGGGAGCGACATGCAGATCACTGAGGATCAATACCCTAGAAGGGACAAAGCGCGGTGATGATTACACATTATGGAATCACGTTTTAACTAAATTACCAAATATGTAACTTTTCAGTTGCCAAGGGCGAGGATTTACGTAAGATTCGCGGCATCATGACGGTCACGGGAATCACGAACCAGTTGCGGAGCGATGCGGAACAGAAATGCGCCGGGCGCTTTCTGGCATGGCTGGGCGAGGCACGGAAGGGTCAGTGGAAAAGCTGGCAGGAACTGCTGCGGTACTATCCCAGTGCCAGCCGCATGGACGACCACGAGGCCCACTTTCCGCTGGCGGCGGATGGCACCGGCATCCGCGCGGCAGTGATTTTCAATCCCGGCGTGATGCGACTGCTGTGCATCGTCCCGGCTGCGGCGGCTCGCCGTCAGATTCCTCTGTCCCATCCTTACAGCCAGCCTCAACCCCATGAATCCGAAACTACACTATGAAACCAATCAAAACTCCCGAACAACACGCCGAAGCGCTCTCCCGCCTCGACGCTCTTGTTTCGCGGGGTGAAAAGCTCACTCAAGAGCAACAGGACGATCTGGAAATCCTGGCCACCCTGATCGAGAAATACGAGCGAGACGCCCACCCCCTCGCCTCCCCCACCCCGCTGGAAGCCATCCGCTTCCGCATGGAGCAGATGGGCTACAAACAGAAAGACCTGGCCGGACTGGTGGGCGGCGCGAGCCGGGCCTCCGAAATCATGACCGGCAAGCGCGGACTCACCACCGAGATGATCCGCCGCCTGCGAGACGAATGGGGGATCCCCGCGGACTCTCTGCTCGGCGGCAGCACGCCCGACCCCGAACCCACCGCGCCGGCCCCCGGCGCGGTGGACGCGTATGATCCCAAGAACTATCCGATGAAGCAGATGTATGGTCGCGGTTATTTCCCCAAATATTCCGACGACTGGAAAAGCCACGGCAAAGACCGTGCAGGGCTGTTGCAAGATCTGTTCGCGCGCGGCTCCGGCGTGCGGCGGGAGCTGGCCCACTGCCGCCAGGGTGGCGGCGAGAAATCCAAGATCAACCCGCACGCGCTGGAAGCCTGGCAACAACGGGTGCTGGTGCGGGCGGCGGAAAAGAAGGATCTGCCCGCCTACGACGATGCGGCGCTGGACGGGAATTTCCTGCGCTGGCTGGCCGGACTGAGCGTTCTAGCGGACGGGCCGCGGCTGGCCTGCGAGGCGCTGGAGGAGAAGGGCATCGCGGTGGTCATCGAACCGCATCTCGACCAAACCCACCTGGACGGAGCCGCCCTGCTGGGCCGCGACGAGCGCCCGGTGATCGGGCTCACGCTGCGGCACAACCGGCTGGACAATTTCTGGTTCACCCTGTTCCACGAGATCGGCCACGTGCTGAAGCACCTCTCGGCCGAGAAATCGGCGATCCTCGATGTGGACATCGACCGGAAAAAGACCGGAGTGATCGAGATCGAGGCGGACCGCTTCGCGCTGGACACGCTGATCCCGCCGGGCGCGTGGGATGAGCAGCTGCGCCACCTGCACTATGCCGCTGAGATCCGCGCCACGGCCAAACGGCTGTGCGTCCATCCGGCAGTGATCGCCGGCCGCCTGAGACGCGAGGCGAACGACTACCGGCTGCACCGGACGCTGGTGGGCTACAACCAGGTGAAAGCCGTCTTTGGCATCACTGAGGAAAACTGATGCTGATGCACCCACCACGCCCCACCACCCATTTCCCGAAGCCGCCGCCGCAAGGCGCGGACTTCAGCGCACCCCTTTCCCAAGCGGAGGACTCCACGCAGACCTCCGGTTCCGAAAACCGATTGCCCGGCACGGCCCGACCGCGAGTGCGGATCCGGGAGCTCCGTCCGGGTTTTCACCTGTAGAAATGTAACCTTATGGCTACCTCGACTACATCCACCCAACGCCGCCGGCCTGGCAGAAAGGCCGAAGACATCCGTCTCGTGTGGAAGGAGCAAGCTCCCGACGCCGTGTTTGCGGGAAAATCCCTCGCGGAACTTGAAGCGTCGCTGGCGGCGCTCCAACAAACCAGCGAGGATTTGAAGATCAAGGACCAGGCCCGCTCGGCCGCCGTGAAAACGCGCGACGACAAGCTGGCGACCTTGGCAGTGATGCTCCGCGCCGTGGTGCGCGGCGTGCAGGGCCATCCGGAACACGGCGAGGACAGCCCGCTGTATCGCGCGATGGGCTTCGTGCCCTTCAGCGAACGCAGCAGCGGCCTGAGCCGGCGTTCGAAGACGGGCACCGGTGGAGATCCCGCCGCCCATGAAAAAGCCGCCGTCTGATTCGCTCCTGGCAGAGTAAGAAATCAGAACGACGGCTTGGGAACTCAAGCCACCGGTCCGCAAGGGCCGGTGGTTTTTTGTCTGGGGAAGGAAACCACGATTTTCCCAAAATGCAAAGCAAAGGATTCTATTCCGCAGATGAAGTCACGAACTTCGCCGCATTCGGCGAAACTCGCGACCCCGCGCGGGTCATAAACGTCATCCATTCCTTCGGACCATCGTGGAGGGCGTCAGAGCTCTCGGATTCACAAACGCTGGGTTTCCTTGCATTGATTTTTCATTTTTGACGCAACTGGATCCCAGAAATCGCCCTCATGGCTTCCTGCCATTGCTTGAGATCGACGATGACGGCAGGGAGCTGGCGATCTTCACGTGGACCGGTGACGATGAAATCGACGCGTTTGCCGGTTTGCGGGATCAGGGTGCCTCCATGAGGGAGAAAGAAAGATTTTCAAACCAAGGAATCTTTCGGGACTGAAATTTGAAAATTTGGATTTTAACAGCGAAGCGAATCAAATCAGCATCATTTGATCACACTTAAATCCGTGAAATCCGTGGTTAAGATCTCTTCAACGTTTGAGAGCTTCCGTCGTGTGGGGACCCTGCTGCGGGGACCCTGCTGCGGGGGTATCGCATCAGCCATTGACGTTTACCTCTTTTTAACAAATCCCCTCCTCTGCCACACACGGAGTTAACAGAGGGATGGTGCACTCTGGATTGTAGTCCAACCAGACACCCACCATGAACCCACTCCTGAAAACCACCATCCTTGCCGCCAGTCCGCTGGCTTGCACGTTCATCCACGCCGCGCCCACGGCATCGTTCTCCAATCTCTCTCCCTTGGGTGGGGCGGTGGTCAGCATGCCGCAGACGGTGCTGCGGGGAAAAGTCACTCACGACATCTATCCGGCCTCGCAGATCCGCGCGACGCTCAACGGCGCGCCGCTGGTGCTGGATGCGCGGGGAAACTTCTCCGCCACGGTCAAGCTCAGCCCGGGCAACAACGACTTCACCCTGCGCGCCAGCACGCCCAATCCCCGGCAGCAGGTGACGCAGATCTCCGCCTATCTCGACGGCTCGATGATCTATGGTTCCGACCCGGCCCGTGCGAATGCCCTGCGCAGTTTCGAGGGCGGCGCGCTGAAAACCAGCGGAGACAGGCTGCCGCCTCTCAACACCGGCGGTTTTGAAAACGCCAACGACGCGCATTTTTTCCCGGACGACGAGTTGTTCCTCGCCGGCGATATCCGCGCCAACGAAAACCTCGAACTCACCGCCATCCACACCCTGTTCCTGCGCGAGCATAACTTGCTGGCCAGAGCCATCGCGGCGGGCGATCCGCGCTTGAACGACGAGCAGATCTATCAACGCGCCCGCCGCTTGGTCATCGCCGAGGTGCAGGCCGTCACCTATCATGAATTCCTACCCGCACTGCTCGGACCGAACGCGCTGCGGCCCTACGCCGGTTATAAGTCCGACGTGAACGCCGGGATCGCCACCGAGTTTTCCACCGCCGCCTATCGAATCGGCCACACGCTGATCAATGACGACGTGGAGTTTCTCGACAACGACGGCGAGGAGATCCGCGACGGCCTACCGCTGGCCTTTGCCTTCTTCAATCCCCAGCCGCTCAAGGAAGTCGGGCCTGATTCCACGCTGAAATACCTCGCCACGGACAACGCGCAAGAAGTGGACACCCAGTTGGTGGACGGATTGCGCGACTTCCTCTTCGGCCCTCCCGGCGCGGGTGGCCTCGACCTGGCGTCGCTCAACATCCAGCGCGCCCGCGATCACGGACTGGCTGACTATAACAGCGTCCGTCGCGCATACGGCCTGCCAGCGGTGACCCGTTTCTCCCAGATCACCCGCGACGCCGGGCTCCAGGCGAACCTGCTGTCCCTCTACGGTAATCTCGATTCGCTCGATCTGTGGGTGGCCGGCATGGCGGAGGATCATTTGCCCGGATCGAGCGTTGGCGCGACTTTCCAACGGATCATTGTCAATCAATTCGAGCGCACCCGCGACGGCGACAGCAATTGGTATGAACGCAGCTTCGCCGGTCGGCAGCTAACCGCCCTGCAAGGCACACGCCTGTCTGACATCATCCGGCGCAACACCACCATCACCAAGCTCCAAGACAACGTCTTCTTCTACGACTCGGTCAACACGCTCGCCAATCTGACGCCGAAACCCGGCGCCCTTCCGATAGATCTCGTCCAAGGTCCCGACTCCGGCCTGCGGCCCGCCACTCTGGACGGCACGGAAAACAACCCGTTCCACTTCAGTTGGGGGGCTGCCGGTGCGGATCTGTTGCGCCTCGCCCCCGCAGCTTATGCGGATGGATTTTCCGCTCCCAACGGCACCACCCGGCCCAGCCCGCGCCTCATCAGCAACACGGTCTCCGTGCTAACGACCCAGTTCTCCAACGCCCGCTCGATGTCGAGCTGGGTCTATGGCTGGGGCCAGTTCATCGATCACGATCTCGGCCTAACTACCACCGGTGACACCGCATTCAACATTGCGGTGCCGATGGGAGACCCCTCCTTCGACCCGACCGGCACCGGCACCCAAGTCATCCCGCTCCGCCGTTCGAACTACGACATCACCACTGGCTCCGCTACCGACACGGTTGCCCAAAAAGTCCAGCGCATCACCTTCAAGCCCCTGGCTCCGAGGCGATAGTCATGCCCAGAAACCCCGCAGCCCGGGTCTCGGACCAATACTCGCCGGGGATACTGAAGCTGGAGAAGCCGACGTGCCCCCCGGTCGCCGGGGCCTCGAAATGAAACCACTCGCTGGCGGCCGCCTCTTCACGAGGGTAGCAGCCCGGGCCGAGGAAAGGATCGTTCGCCGCGCTCACCAGCAGGGTGGGCAGGCGGATGTGAGGGAGGAACTGCCGGCAGCTGTTGCGCGCCCAGTAGTCCGCGGCATCGCGAAAGCCGTGGATCGGCGCGGTGTAACGATCGTCGAACTCTTGGAAGGTGCGGATCTGCTCGAGGCCGCTTAGGTCGAGCTGGTCGGGAAACATGCGTTTTTTCCGGCGGATCTTTGTCCGCATTTCCCGCAGGAAGCGATCCATGTAGAGCCGGTTCGAGGGCAGGGCGAGCTGTCGTGACGAGCAGGCCAGATCACAAGGCACCGAGAAGGCGACCGCGCGGTGGAGCCGCGGCGAGAGGTCGCCGGGTCGCTCGCCGAGGTATTTCAGCGTGAGGTTGCCGCCGAGGCTGAAGCCGACGAGGTCGATGGCTTGCGCCGGGTG
>JAYWDF010000320.1:0-6117 GCA_043779985.1 Akkermansiaceae bacterium
TCCGGCGGCGTTTTGAGCGCGGGCGTGCGCGATGGATCCGGCGATGTCGTGCGGAAACAAGCGCCAGTCATACGAAATGGATTCGCCGAACTGTTGGACGAGTGACGAAGTATCTTGGGAGAAGCGGCCTTTCCACATGGCGGGTGAGATCTGGTTGAAATGATGGGGTTGCTGCCGGAATTGGCGCGACGCAGGGGGAGTTGAACCCGAACGCGGGCAGATGAAACGCGAAAATTTTCCCAATCTGCGATCTTGCAGGCAACAAGAGTTTGCAATCAGGCGCATTTTACTGGAAAGATCAAGGGTGGCACGGGTATCGGGATCCTTCCGAAATCGTGACCACTGACCTCAAACTCCCCAATATCATGTCCAATATCATTCCTTTGATCAGCTCCGGAACCAGCGGCCCGCTCGGCGTTCTTCATCTGCCGCGCCTGTGGTTCAAGGCCTCGCTCGGCGCGGCGGGCAAGCTTCACGCGGAGTATCCGCCTTGTGGCCACGGCTACGATCAGATGGTGCTCGATGGCCTGGGCATCGACAAAGCGGCATTTGAAAGTTTCATCGCTGGCAGCAAGCCGACCTATCCACAGTTGGAAGCGTGGATCCTTGAGCAATCCGGCGGGGCCCTCGACGCAGCGGCCGTTGCGAAGCTCAACGCCGCGATCGTCGGTTACCACCACTCCGACGACGTGCGCGCTTCTATCCTTGCGGCCTGTGGCATTCCTGACGACGGGAAAATCCTCGATGCCGTCAACCTCAATAACCTCGACGACTGGCAGGGCTTCCACCAACAAGTCATCGCGGGATAAGCGGATCCAGCCGTCACTCACGCCGCACGGAATCAAGGTCCGTGCGGCATTTTTTTGTGCAAACCACCCAAGCCTGATCAGCCCCAAATCCGCTGATAGGTCCAGTAGAGTCCGGTCAGGCCGATGACCGCGGAGGCGATTTTCCTCACCACTCCGAACTCCCGCTTTTTGAGGATCCAAAACGTCGCGACGAATGCCGATGCGAGCACCGTCATTTGGCCGAACTCCACTCCGAGGTTGAAGCCTACCAGCGGTTGGACCACTTGGCCCTGCGGCAGTTCCAGTTCCTTCATCACCGATGCAAAACCCATGCCGTGAAGCAGTCCCAGACCGAAAACGAGGCCTACCCGCCAGGGTTTCAAGTCCCTGACCCAGAGGTTTTCAATCCCGACGTAGGCGATGCTCAGCGCGATCATCGGCTCCACCACCGTGGAGGGAATCGTGAAAACGCCCAGCACCACGAGTGCCAGCGTGATCGAGTGCGCCAGCGTGAATGCGCTGGTTTGCCAGAGCAGGGGTTTCCATTTCGGTTGGAGAAAAAACAGCCCGAGGATGAAGAAGATGTGGTCCACTCCCAAGGGCAGAATGTGCCTGAATCCTGCGACGATCCACGTCAGCAGCGAGGACTCGGCCCCCGCCTTCACCTTGCCGTCTGGTGCGATTTCCATCAGAGCGATGGGCTTGTCCCGCGGTGCGAGTCTCAGCAGCTTCAGCTGCGGTGCCTTGACTTCCAGCGCCAGCGGTTCGTCCTCGTCATCTTGCCAGGAAAGCGCCAGTGCGCCGGCCGCGCCCGGGGGGAATTTTCCGTGCATGTCGATTCTAACCAGCGCATTGCCGGCATCGTTTTCCTTCAGCTGCGGCAGCGGAACCGGGTAGTCCGGAAAGCTAAAATCAGCGGTCAACTTCTTGCCATCGAGGGTTAGGAGAAAAGTCTCGCCGAGGAATTCTGCGGCGACCTTGCGCATCACCGCATGGTCGGCGGGGTCCAGCTTCGCCACCCATTCCTGGCCGGCCGTGCGTGGATCACCGGGCGTGCCGGGCGGCACCTTGGGCCCGTCCTCTGGATAGAGCGCCCAGGCTTCCAACCACACCGAGCCCTCCCAGCCGCCGTTGCCGGCGGTGATTTCTCCGCGGACCTGCTTCATCGAGTGGCCCTCGGAAACCGCCATCGCGGCTAACAGTAAGGTGCAGGCGAGCCAACCGCGCTGGGAAATCCGGATCATTGCGTGAATCATGCACGGCCCCTTACGTTGGCCTCGCGCGGCGCGCTATCAAAATTCCGCGCGGCGGAGTGGGAATCCAGCGCGGGCGATCACTCGTCGAGCAGCGAGCTGCGGGTGAAGAGCGAGATGACGTGAATGCCGCGGGCTTCGATGGCTTGGCGGCCGCCTTCCTCGCGGTCCACGAGGACCAGGGCGAAGGCGACTTTCCCGCCCTCGCGCTCGATCGCGTCGATGGCCTTGAGGGTGGAGCCGCCGGTGGTGATGACGTCATCGACCACGATAACGGTGTCGCCGGACTTGAAGTTGCCTTCGATTTGCTTGCCGGCGCCGTGGCCCTTGGGTTCTTTGCGAACGGTGAAGACTTGGAGCGCTTCGGCGGGGTGTTGTGTGGCGGAACCCATGCCTACGGCGAGGGAAATCGGGTCTGCGCCGAGGGTCATGCCACCGATGGCGTCGATTTTGAGTTGTTCGGAGTGGATTTTCGAACGGACGGCATGCCAGCCGAGGTCGCCGATGAGCAGGGCTCCGAAGGGATCGAGCGCGGTGACGCGGCAGTCGATGTAGAGATCGCTTTGTTTGCCGGAGGCGAGGGTGAAGGTGCCGGTGCGGACGGATTTCTGGAGCAGGAGCTTTTTCAGGGCTGAGGCGGTCTGGAGCATGGAGGGATGATGGGGTGGAAGCGGAAAAACTGAAAAGCTGAAAAACGGAAAGGGCGAAACGAATTCGCCCGTCCGGCGGCTGGGGGGAAGTCCGGGACCGACTCTCTTCGGTGGATCAGTGCTTTTGTGGCTCGCCAGAGGGCGGCGTGGACGTCTAGATTCCTGCCAGATGATTTTGGGAATGATGGAACCTTCCGGGTTGATCGAGCAGGGTGGCCCGCTGGTGTGGGTGCTGCTGGGATTGGCATTTATCGGCGCGGTGTGCGTGGTCGAGCGCTTGTTTTTCTTCCACCGGGCGCGGATCAACGTCGGGAATTTGCTCGTGGGCTTGTCGCATCACATTCGGCGGCGGGCCTTCGCGGAGGCCTTGCACGAGGCGGCGCGGGCACCGGGACCGGTCGCACGGATCGCTCATGCGGCGTTGCTGCGGTATTATTTGCCGCGTGCGGATTTGCGGGATGTGGTGCAGGAGGCAGGGCAACTGGAAGTGCCGCGGATCGAGAAAAACATCCGGGCGATCTTGGGCGTGGCGCTGTTGGCACCCTTGGTGGGAATGCTCGGGACTCTACTGGGGATGTTGGAAACCTTTCAAAAAGTGAGTGAGCAGGGCGGGTTCACCGGTCCGGCGGAGCTCTCGGCCGGGGTGTTTACCGCGCTGATCACTTCGGTGATGGGGCTGGCGGTGGCAACTCCGCTTTACTTGTTTTACCTGTATTTCCTCGGGCGCGCGAAGCGCTTGGTGCATCGCCTCGAGCGAGCCGGGATCGAGATGGTGAATCTGATCGCCGATGCCCGCGAGGAAGAAGAGTTCGCCCCGTTCCGCGGGGAAGTCACAGCGGGGAAAAAGCCGGTGAAGGCGAAGCGGGAGCCTGCGAAATGAAGCTGGAAATGACCTTGCCGGAGCGCCCGGGATTTCTGCATGCGGTGCCGGTAGTGAATATTTTCGCGCTGCTGCAGTTGTTCTTCCTGCTGGGGCCCTCGCTGGTGCTGCAATCGGGCGTGGCGGTGGATTTACCGCCCTCGAGATTTCAAATGGAGCGCTATCAGGACTCGATCGTGGTCACGCTCGGCCCCGGGGAGCCGGGGCCGCGCATCCACTTCGGTCGGGACTCGGTGACGCTGGAGGCGCTTGCCGAGCGGCTTGACAAGCTGCGGGCGGACGGCGCGCCGGCGAAGACGATCGTCCTGCTTCAGACCGACACCGGCACCCCGGTGGGCATGGAGCGCGAGGTCACCGAGCTGGTCTTGAGCAAGGGGTTTCGCCTGGCGATGGTGGGGAAAAACTCTTCCGCCGCAGTGGTTCCCAAAACGAGTGGTAAATAAATGGCAGGCGGCATGGTCAGACCTCGCAAGCCGATGGGCACTCCAGAGTGGGTGTTCCGCTGGCACCCGCTCAGGACACCTTGGTTTCCCAAACTGGTGGCCTTGGCGGTCCCCGGGGTGGCCTTCACACTACTCGTCGCCACCGCACGGATTCAGGTGCGGGCTCCGGAGAAATCGGTCCAGCGCAAAGCCTCCGTGATCTATCTCCGGGACGATGCCCAAGGCCGGGCCTTGACTCTGCGGGCGCAGGAGGGCGGGCCCTTTCCCTCCCGCTTTGAGCCGTCGGAATGGGCCGGCATGACGGAACTCGACGCGGCGGCGATGGAGGCTGTCCGCTTTCAGCCGCAACCCTACATCGCCGCGCTGCAGGAATTGCCGGTCGAAAACCGCGAGGCCCCGCTGAGGCTTGCGGCACGCGGCGAGTCGTTTTTCCCGCGGCCCAGTCCGCCAGCTGTCGAAAGTCCGGAACGATTGCCCCTCCACGTGGCTCCGGTCATTTACCCGCTGTCCGGCATCGCCAAGGACGCCCTGCCCCGCCTGTTGCCCGCGTTTGAGACGGCGGTGGATGGCGCGATGTCTTCGGCCTCGTGGCGGTTTCTGGTGCGCCTGACACCCGGGGGGGGCGTCGCGGAATGCGTTTCACTTGAAAAAGGCGGCGAGCCGGGTGCGGCCGAGTTGGAGGCCTGGCTTCGCCGGATCCCGTTCGCTCCCGAGCCGGGCATGCCATTCCGCTGGATCGCCTTGGGCATCGGCTTCACCAACCAACCTGTCGATGGAAATATCACTCGCTGATTTCGTCCTCTACGTGCTGTTCGGGTCGTTCGCGCTGGTGCCGATCTTTGCCATCGTTTCGCGCACCCTGCACAAGCGGGTGGAGAGGCGCGCTTTGGCCCAGCGGGTGATTTGTCGCCTGTGCCTGCATGCCTTTGAGGATTCCAGTCATGTGCATCTCGTGCATTGCCCGATCTGCGGTGCCGCAAATGAAAAAGGCCGCAGCCGCCGCTTGGGGTAGGGGACTGGGGCGATTGAAAATGCCGGCTTCCGGGGTCCCTTCGCGCTCTTCAATCTATTTTTCGTGCCTTGTCGTCGCTTTCCTGCTTTCCCTCGCCCCGACCACGCCGACTTTCCTTTGCCCATGTCCACCGAGCTGACCCGTAATTTCTCCATCATCGCCCACATTGACCACGGGAAAACCACGCTTTCCGACCGCCTGATGGAGGCTACCAACACGGTCACCATGCGCGAAAGTAGCGCCCAGCAGCTCGACTCCATGGATCTGGAGCGCGAAAAAGGCATCACCATCAAGTCCCACCCGGTGGCCATGGAATACAAGGCGAAGGACGGAAAAACCTACAAACTCAACCTGCTCGACACCCCCGGCCACGTCGATTTCTCCTACGAAGTCTCTCGCGCCCTCGCCGCGTGTGAAGGCGCCATCCTGATGGTCGACGCCGCCCAAGGCGTCGAAGCCCAGACGGTCGCGAACCTCCACCTCGCCACCGAGCAAAACCTGCTCATCATCCCGGTCCTCAACAAGATCGACCTCCCCGCCGCCGACGTGCCGAAGTGCAAGAAGCAGCTTGAGGAAATCCTCTGCATCCCCGCCGAGGACTGCATCCCGGCGTCCGCCAAGGCCGGCATCGGCATCGAAGAAATCCTCGAAGCCATCGTCGCCCGAGTGCCCGCCCCGATTGAGAATCCCGACAAGCTCCTGCGCTGTTCGGTCTTCGATTCACTCTACGACACCTACCGCGGCGTGGTCTCCTACGTCCGCGTGTTCTCCGGCACGGTGAGGAAAGGCCAGCGGGTGAAACTCATGGCTACCGGCAAGACCTACGAGGTCAAGGAAGTCGGCATTTTTACGCCGAAGATGAGCGCCCGCGATGTCCTATCCGCCGGCGACGTCGGCTACGTCATCGCGAACATGAAGTCCGCCAGCGAGGTGAAAGTCGGCGACACGATGACCGACAACACCCACCCATGCCCCGAGGCGCTGCCCGGCTACAAGGAAATCCAGCCGATGGTGTTTTCCGGCATCTATCCGGTGGACTCTTCCGACTACGAGGCGCTCAAGCTCGCCATGGGCAAGCTCCAGATCAACGA
>JAYWDF010000321.1:0-6116 GCA_043779985.1 Akkermansiaceae bacterium
GCCCGCGTTGGCGGACGCCCAGGTGGAAAAGCCACTCACCGGACCGGAGGTCACGATGAGGGTTCCCGCGCCGGTGAAATTCGAACTGGCGATGGTTCCTCCCGCGCCGGTGGTGCTGTAGGTTCCAGCGGCTTGTTGGACGGTGCCGAAGAAGAGGGTGCCGACGGTTTCCGAGCCAGTTAGATCCACTTGGCCACCGTCGAGGACGAGCTTGTTGGAGTTGGCGATCGAGGAACCATTGACGGCGAGAACGCCGCCGAGGACGGTGGTGGGGCCGGTGTAGGTATTGACGCCGGAGAGCGTGAGCGTGTTGCCTCCCAGCTTGGTCAACCCACCTCCTGTGCTGGTCGGGTGGGCCAGCAGATTTGAACTGATCGTGACGGGGCGACCATTGGGATCAATCAACGCACCACCCGCCTTCACGAAAATGCTGCCCGGCTGACTGCCGGTCACCGTCGCCGAAAAGAGGTTCGTACTGCTGCCGACGGCCCTGAAGGTGCCGCCATTCAGGTTGATCGTGGAGGTGCCCAGCCAGCCGGCGGCCGGTGCGAGTTGCACCGCTTGCAAGATCCCGCCATCCAGATTGAAGACGGAGGTCCCCGTGGAATTTCCAGCGGTTCCCAACTCCACTAATCCGGTGGTGGGAATGACAACGGTCCCACCGCTTTGGGTGTAAATTCCCGAACTCCCATTGCCCACCAGGATCTTCACCGTGTTCACGGTGCCGCCGCTGACTGTCACGGTTTTACCGCCACCCATGGCGAGGCCCCTCCTGTTAGTCGCACCGGTGAAATCGTGGGTGCCGCCTGAAATGGTGACATCGCCACCGCCCGCAAACACCCCGGCGTTGCTGAAAGTGGATGTTCCACTGAGCACCAAGTTGCCCGCGCTGACGGTAATCCCCCAATTGCCCGAGCCCGTCGTGCCAAACCCGGTGGAGGTAACCGCCCCACTCAAGGTGAGAGTTCCCGCCCCTAATTTGGTTAGTGTGCCAGTAATGGCCCCCCCGCTGAAATCGGTGGTGACACCCGAAGCGATGGTGGCGTTGTTGTTAATGGTCCAAGTGTTTGGCGCGGCAAGGTCGGCCACGCTCAAGATGCCACCGCTGAAGCTATAGCCAGCGCTGGAAAGGGTCAGGTCGCCGACGGAGCGGGTAGCGCTCACGGTGATGGCCCCCGCTCCGGTCGCGCCAAAGACCGCATCGCTGCCGTCGGCCCATGCCTCGCCGGTCCAGTTGAGCGCGATGGTGTTCCAGATGGAACTGGCTGCCCCGGTCCATGTTTTCGTCACTGTCGGTAGCGTCACGCCGTGGGTCAGGGTCGGAAACACAAAATAAGTTTCGATGTTGCCGCTGGAATCCACCGCAGTCCGATCGACGGAGCTGAGCAGAGCCGTGATCGCCGGGTTGCCGGGGTAGCGTTTGTTCGCGACCTCGAAAACGGCCACACTGGAGTTCGCCGAAATCCCCTCCCCCGTATAATACCCACCTTTGATTGAGTCATCGCCCAGCCGGTAAAAGTCCGCGTAGAAGTTGAAGGGGGCCAGCATGGTTTCGCCATGGGCACCGGTGCGGGTGTAAAAATCAAAACCGTTATGATAGAGGATCTCCGTCATGGACATCATCTGGTTGCGCGACAACGCAGTATAGTAAAGACCGGCCCCATTGGGATGACCGTTACTCGTATCAGTATGCCGTTCACGGTCGAAAATCTCACCATCCTGCACCGGCGGTTTCATGGAATCGCCAGGACCGGCGTCGGGGAACCTGTCACCGGACATCATGATAGTACCGTCAAACAGGGTCAGGTAGGAACGGGGGTTGTCCTTGCTGTCCAAGGCAAACTGGACCAGCGACGGATCGCCCAGCGCATAGCCAATCAACAGGTAACCCATCGTGGGCGACACGGTATGATTCTGATAGTAACCGCCGGAAAAATAGATGCTGCCCAAGAAGCTGGATGTGGGGGTGTTCCATTGGTCGATGCCCGTCTGAAGGCTCGGCAGCATCGCGCGAAACCAGGTTTCCACCGTCGTCCGCTCGGCAGGCGTCAGGGAATTATATAGAAAGTCATAGGTGTAAACGAATTGGTTCATACTGCGCGCCACTTTCATGCCGGAGTGCTGATAGTTGGTCGAGTTCGCCGGGAAATCGGTGCCGGGCAGAGGGGTCGCCTGCGCCCAGCGGAGCAGGATGGCCTTGGCTTTGTCCCGATGCGCGGCATTTCCTTTCAGCAGATAAGCGAGGGCCATTTTGGCAGCCTGGCTGCCGGCTGTCTTGGCATACAAATAAAACTGGTCGGAATCCTGTCCGGTGTAAGGCGCGCCCACGTTGTCATTGCTCCAGCCGTCCGCGTAATATTTCAAATCCAACCACGCGGAATAGCGCGGTTCGACCTGGGCATTGATCGCCGCCTGGATTTCGACGACGTCCGCTGGAGTGACCAGCAAGCGTGGATGCGGCGAGGTGATCGGCGGCACGGTGAATTCGCGGACGTAAAAATTGTCAAAGTGGGCTACATCGGTGACGCCGTCGCCCTGGCTCTTGACGATGCCCGCGTAGCCACTGGTGTAAGTGGTGTCCGTGAAGGAGCCGCTGGCCACTTGATAACCCGTACTGGTGGGACGGCTGCCCCAGTTGACGTCGGAGCCCGCATTGTTGACCGTCCAGTTGATCTGGCCGGCGGCCGTGGACCAGGCGCTGATGGTATAGTATTTGCCCGTGTTGAAAACCTCCGAGGAGGCATTGTCATTCGTATAGATGGTCTGCAGGACGCCGGCCGCGCCGTTTTCGAGCACCTGCACCTGTTTCGTGCCGAACTGCAGCCGGATTTGATAGAAGTTGGTGCCGTTCGCGCCGACCATGAAAGCGAGGCCCACGCGGCGGGTGGCGATTTCATCCCGGACATCCACCGAGGCACTCCAATTGCCGGACTGCAAGGAGACCCGGGTATGATACAAGACCTGATCGTTGTTCTGGATCGAGGCATCCGCGTTGTCCACCAAGATCTCATGATCGATCAGCTTCCAGGTGCCGGTCCCTTTGGCCTGCCAATACCAGCCGATTTGTCCGCCGGTGTTGGTGTAGCCCGCAGAGGGCCGGTTGAAATCGTCGGCCAGTGCGGCTTGGCAGAGACAAACGAGTAGAATGGCGATGTGAAAGATTTTGGGCATGACAAATGTGAATGGTTTCGAACGCTGGAAAGGTGCCGCGGAGCGCGTGCGAGGGCGCGCTCCGCGGCGATGGAGTTGCTTCAGCAACCCGCTAGATGGATCACGGCGTCACGGAAAGGCGGCAGAATTTCGTCGGTGCCCCGCTTGGCAGGGTGTAGGTGACTTGATTCGGATTGCTTTGATCGATGCTGGCATCCGGCGGCACGATATCGGTCCAGCCTCCGGCGACGAGCGTGTCGGAGATTTGCACCTTGAAGGCAGCCACTGCCGCGGGATCGCGCGGCCAAGTGACTGTTCTAACTGCGCCGACGGTCACGACTGGAGGATTGGCGGTGAAGGTCGAGCCGGTTTGACCCATGAAATATTCGACTCCGTTGGGCATGCCGTCCTTGTCGAAGTCCAAGTCGGCCGATTGGCTGCCCGCGTTGGCGGACGCCCAGGTGGAAAAGCCACTCACCGGCGGGCCAGAGGTCACGATGAGGGTTCCCGCACCGGTGAAATTCGCACTGGCGATGGTTCCTCCCGCGCCGGTGGCGCTGTAGGTTCCAGCGGCTTGTTGGACGGTGCCGAAGAAGAGGGTGCCGACGGTTTCCGCGCCAGTTAGATCCACCTGGCCGCCGTCGAGGACCAGCTTATTGGAGTTCGCGATCGAGGAACCTTTGACGGCAAGAACGCCGCCGGTGACGGTGGTGGGGCCGGTGTAAGTGTTGACGCCGGAGAGCGTGAGCGTGTTGCCTCCCAGCTTGGTCAACCCACCTCCTGTGCTGGTCGGATGGGCCAGCAGATTTGAACTGATCGTGACGGCGAAGGTGTTCGTGTTGATGAGTGCCCCACCGGATTTCACGAAAATGCTTCCCGTTAGATTCGTGCCTGCAGTCGTGTTGAAGAGATCCGCGTTGTCCGCGCCGGATATGAAAGTGCCGCCGTTCAGGTTGATCGTGCTCGTACCCAGCCAGTTACTTGAAGGGGCCATTCCCAGCGCGGTGAGCGTGCCGCCATCCAGATTGATGGTGGACGTGGTGACACCAGCCGTCCCAATAGCTCCCAGTGTCACCGCGACACTCGCGCCGCTCACCCCGTCAGCCTTGATCGTGAGGCTGCCGTTGGTTTGGGTATAAGTTCCCGTACCTCCGTTGGCCGCGTTTAGCTGCCCAGCCGTGATGGTTCCGCCGGAAACCGTAAGGAGGCCGCCTCCACCGATGGCGAGACCTTTCCTGCTTGTCGTGCCAGTGAAACTGTGGGTGCCGCCGGAAATGGTGGCACTGGAAGTGGCACCGGTCACCAACAACCCAGAGTTGACGAACGTGGCGCTGGATGTTCCGTTCAGCACCAGGCTACCCGCGCTGATCGAAATTCCCCAGTTGCCCGTGCCCGTTGTGCCAAAACCGGTGGAACTGACCACCCCGCTCAAGGTGAGGGTTCCCGCCCCCATTTTCACCAATGAACCCGTAATGGCCCCCGTACTGAAATTGGCGGTGACACCCGAAGAGATGGTGGTGTCGTTGTTGATGGTCCAAGTGTCCGCTGCGCTAAGTTTCGCCACGCTCAATGTGCCACCGCTGAAGCTGTAGCCGGCGCTGTTGATCGTCAGGTCGCCGACGGATTGGGTGCTGCTCACCGTGATGGCTCCGGCGCCGGTGGTACCAAAGACCGCATCGTTGCCGGGGGTCCAGACTGCGCCGGACCAGTTGGTCGAGGTGGTGTTCCAGGTGAGATTGCTCCCGCTGTTGGTCCACGTCTGGATCGCGGCGTGTGCGGAATGGCTGGCGAGCAGCGCGGTGATGGCCGCAGCGAAGGCGCGGGTGGAGAAGGAGCTGTGGCGGACGAGACGATGGATGGATACGGGTTTCATGATGAATGTGTTTTTTCGGGACGAGGGTTTCGGGTTTGGAACGCTTACGAAGATTGCGATTCGCGAGGTTGACTGTGTAACAATGGAGCACGGCGCAATCGCTGGCTATGACTCTCTTATCTCCCATTCGGGAGATGCCGGGATTCGGGCGCTCCGCCACGCAAGAATTGACAACTCAGCATTCCTATCGCCACGTAAGCTGTGTTTCGAAAAGCAAAAACCCTGAATCCTTTGTCCTCTGCGGCGGTTCTCGCATGGATCGTGGCGGGCCTGTTAGCTGGAACGGGGTCACAGGCCCAGGAAGAACCAAAGGTGTTGACCCGCGTCGCTGAAATCCGCGAACTCTCGCGCGAGGACGCGGACAAAGGACTTCCTGTCCACCTCCGTGGCGTCGTCATTTACAAGTCCGGTGGGGCGGCTTTCCTCATTGTCCATGACGGGACACAAAGCGCGACGGTGCAATTGTTCCGGGCGGAGGAACGGAAGATCTGGGCGGGGAAAACGCGCATGCCGGCTAAGGAGACCCAACCCGGTGCGGTGGTCGAAATTGAGGGGGTCACGGCGTTCGCCGGCTACTCGCCGGTCATTCTTCCAATCCGCGCCAAGCGTGTCGGCACCGCGCCTCTACCACCCCCGCTCCGCCCTACCATGGAGCAACTGATCTCGGGAAGTTTGGTTTCACAACGTCTGGAAATCGAGGGCATCGTCCAACGGACCGTTCGTTTTCCAGACGGCCACTTCGAGTTGAACGTCATGGCCGAAGGGCACCTCTGCCTCGTGTCATTGCTTGAGCCGGGAGACCTCGTTCCCGATCGACTGGTCGATGCCCGGGTGCGCTTTCGCGGTTGCTCGAATCCGGGCTTCAATACCCGCTCCGAGGCCATCAACATCCGTTTGTTATGCCAGAATGCGGCGGATCTGGACGTGATCGAAGCCCCCTTGGGCGATCCGTTTCAGTCGCCGCGCGTGCCGATCAACCAGCTCCTGCCGTTTTCCACCCGGGCGGATCGCTACCACCGCAAGGTCACGGAGGGCATCGTCAATTTCGCCCTGCCCGGGCGGTTCTTTTTCATCCAGCAGGGGACCACCGGGG
>JAYWDF010000322.1:0-2023 GCA_043779985.1 Akkermansiaceae bacterium
TCATCCGCAACACCCCGAAAGGGTCGACCTATTTCAAGCCCAAGAAATCGGGAGGTCTGGAGGTTTCTACACCGGGTGACTTTGTCTTTCTGCTAGTGATGAATATTCCGATGTTCGGTGCCTTGGCCGCCTTGGCTTGGAAGCTATCACCCGCAGGTGTCCATCTGCTGTCGACTCCGGCAGTCAACGTGATCTACGGAATTCTGTTCGCGCTATTCATCCTCCAGGCATGGCAGATCTATCGGGTCAATGCCGAGATGTTGAAAAGCGGCGGGGTTCCTGAGTTCCAGCGCTATCCGTTCCGTCAGGTCGCCATTCTCAACATCAACTACCTCATCACCTTCGGCTCCGAGCTCGCCGTGGTCTCGATGCTACCCGGATTCTTCGCCGATACCTTCGGCCTGTCCCCCATCAAGGCAGGACTGATTTCCGCGGGATTCGCGACCATTACTGTCGCAGCTCGTCCCGGCGGCGGCTGGATTTCCGATAAATTCGGTCGTCGGAGAACCATGCTCGTCGTGCTCGCTGGTCTCGCTATCGGCTACCTGCTGATTTCCCGGATCGATTCCACCTGGCCGCTAACTCTGGCGGTGGCGGCGACCATCGGCTGCGGACTCTTCGTCCACATGGGAACCGGAGCGGTTTTCGCAATGGTGCCCCTGATCCAACGTCGCATGACCGGCCAGATCGCCGGGATGACCGGAGCTTATGGCAACGTGGGAGGGGTGGTTTTCCTCACCATCTATTCGTTTGTTAGCACTCCGGTGTTTTTCATGGTCATCGCTGCGTCATCCGTGTTTGGCCTCTGCGCGTCGTGTTTTCTTGCCGAGCCCAAGGGCCACATCTCGGAGGTGGCTGACGACGGTTCGGTGCAACTCATCGAAGTCGCCTAAAGCGACTCGCCAGCGCCTCAATAGTCTCCCATCATCGCGGGCATGCATCTTACCGGTCGAATCGAACTGGCGACCGGACTATTCACCTCCGCGGGGCCCAAGCCGCAGAACGAAGATTGCCTGGGAATCCACCTTCCCGATGCCAGCCTGCTTGCCACCAAGGGAATCGTCGCCTGCATCGCCGACGGAGTATCCGCGGCCAGCGCCGGAAAAGAAGCCGCTGAATCGGCGGTGATCAGCTTCATTTCCGACTACTATCAAACACCGGAGGCGTGGGAGGTGAAAACCGCCGGGCAGCGGGTGCTCACGGCACTCAATCGCTGGCTTTTTTCACAAGGACAGGGATTCCGGGCCGCGGAGAAGGGCTGCGTCACGACATTCACAGCGATTGTGCTGAAATCACAAACCGGCCACGTTTTCCACATCGGGGACAGCAGACTCTATCGCCAGCGAGCGGGACAACTTGAGCAAATCACCAGGGATCACGCGACCCAAGTCTCCGCGGACACTTGCTATCTCACGCGTGCCCTCGGTCTTAGCGCCTCGCCTAGAATCGACTATCATACATTCCCCGTTGAAGCGGGTGATCGCTATCTTTTGACCACCGATGGCATTCACGGAGAAATCTCCGATCACGATATCGAGTCATTGCTCAAGGGGAATTTCGATCCGCAAGTCTGTGCGGATGCGCTGGGTGCTGCGACCGTCCGAAGCCCGGACAACCGCTCGTGCATCCTTCTCGATATCCAATCCCTTCCAGACAGCGATAAAAACGACGTCTTTCGTCAATTATCGACGCTCCCTTTCCCTCCGGATCTATTGCCGGGTCAATCCATCGACGGTCTGCACGTAGAACGTATCATTTCCGCATCGAAGAATTCCCAGCTCTATCTGGTTTCAGACATGGATGACAACAACCGGAGCCTCGTTCTTAAAACCCCCTCCATTACTTTTGAAGATGATCCATCGTATCTTGAGCGATTCGCCCTCGAAGAATGGATCGGACTGCGAACGGATAGCCCTCATTTGGCCAAGGTAATTCGCCGGGCCCGACCGCGGCGGTTTCTATATTACTTACTTGAATCCATCGATGGTTCCACGTTGGGACGCTGGAGTGAAGAAAACCCCAA
>JAYWDF010000323.1:0-2023 GCA_043779985.1 Akkermansiaceae bacterium
CCCTCTGGGATGTTGGGGAATGATCCGGATTCTCACACTGTTGACCCTTTTTATATTTTCCCCGGTAGCCCTTGGCTCCGAGTTCAAGCATGTAGGCGATTTCCTGCTGCAAGCCCATTTCAAGCTCACTGGCCAGCAGATGACGCCCATCCCCATGAAGCCCATCGCGTTCCGCGTCTTCTCCGATGGAGTCCGGATTCGCGTCACCGCAGAAGGCGACGAAGAAGCGCACACAACCTTCGACATCTACCGCTCCGACGGGATCGGTCGTCAACGCCAAGGTGCCGGCGCGCTCGAAGTCATCCCCGGACTCCAAGCCATGAGCAACGCGGGTGGCACACTTCGGCACTTGCGGCTTTCCCGGGAATCCATGACAATTACCACGTTTCCCGGGGTATCCGACCAGACCATCGTCAGCCACGCCATTGCGGCTGAATTGAAGCCAGAGGTTGCCCCAGTCGAGGAAAAACTTTTGCCGAAACCATGAAGCCTCTCCCCGCCCAACCTTCGATCGTGCTCAAGGCGACGGACAGCGCCATGCCGTCCATCCCCCAGATATTGGCAAATCCCGCGGCGGCCTATTCCAACTCGAACCGCCGTGCAGCCACCTGTTCGGTCCAACAGGTTTACCCTTGGCTGCTATTCACCAGCACGGCCGTGGCTGCGCTTTTTTGCCTGATGTATATCACCAAGCCAGTCATTCTCGCACCCCAAGGCTCCATCCCAGGATACACGCCTCCGGCACTTCCTCCGATCTCAAAAGATTCTCCTGCATCACCCACATCCCTGCTGCCCAGCCACGACCGCCTTCCAGGCGAAATCAGCAGCCCACCCGCATCTGCGACTGCGGGCCGCGATGCCATCCCTCAGGCACATACTAACGGCCCCTTCGAACAAACCAATCTGCGTGTGCAGCACATCCTCACCGCCGAGGCTCCGGGAGGACATCTCGCCAAAATCGACCTGGACGTCCCCGTCCTCTATCAAAGCCGCAACCTGCGCTGGACCCCAGCGGAAGTGGCGGGGGCCCGCGAGCTGTTGGTGCGACTTGCCAACTATCAGGAAAAATGCCAGACTCTGCGCGCCGAGGGCACGGAACTTCTCGAATCATGGAACCATCTCGTTTCCCGCTCCATCCCAACCCCGGATCTGCGCGCCGATAGCCCCACTCTTCCTACCAATCAACTGGACGCCGCAGATGCTCCTCTTCCCGCCGGCCTCAACACCACCGAGTCGATCAAAATTCAAGCTGCTGGAAAATGAAACTCAGGCTTACCTTCACCGCCCTCACCATTCTCGGTTGTCATTTCGCCAACGCGCAGAATGTGACCGAGGAACCGCAGGCGGATCCCGTCCTCGATGCGATCCAGGAGTTCAACAGTCGCGACAAAACGAAACCTAACGAGACCTCCGTCGTTCTCGACCCGGTGGGAAAGCCCCCGGCGCCAGTCGCCGAGGACTCCAAGACCGGCGCAACTCCCGCAGCGACCGCCGAGCCAGCAGCGCCGGTGCTCGTCACCGGGAAACCTCCCATCGGGGTCGGCGTGGTGAAAGCACCGGAAGCGGAACCGCCCAATGCAGTCGCTGTCGCCACCGATGAAGAAAGCCCTAAGCCCGAAAATGGACTCGCCGTGCGGGTTGAGAAACTTCACGCCGGAAAGGGCTCGATCGATCCCGCGCAAGTGAAGCTCCTCGCCCCGTTCCCAGCCAAGCCTCTGGCCCAACCGCCCGCCGGATGGCGCCTTGAAGCGGCGAACAGCGCGCCCCCGTTCACCCGCGAGGTCGAGCTGGCTCCCGGCTCGAAAATCACGCTCACGATCCGTCCCCACCTCCTCGTTCCCGATGCCATCGGCGCGCAGGTATTCGCCATCTCCGAGCCCGGTTACGACAGCGCTCTCGGCTATCAGCAAACCGCCACCGTTGGAGCGATCCTTTCGAACTCCATTCAAGAGTTAGATGAGAATTCCAAGCACCTCGGCACCGCCATCGACAGCCTGCAACAACTACTCGTCTCCCTGCCCAA
>JAYWDF010000324.1:0-2020 GCA_043779985.1 Akkermansiaceae bacterium
CGATGACTTCACACGCCTTGACGGCGGCTTCGACGACGCCTGTATGGCCGACCATGTCGGGGTTGGCGAAGTTGAGGATGACCATGTCGTAGTCCTTGAGCTTGGCGACGACGGTGTCGGTCACCTCTTGGGCGCTCATTTCCGGCTTGAAATCATAGGTCGGCACGTCCTTGGGTGAAGGAATGATGACGCGGTCCTCGCCAGGATAGGCGACTTCCTCGCCGCCGTTGAAGAAGTAGGTGACGTGCGGGTATTTCTCGGTCTCGGCGATGCGCATCTGGGTCATGCCGGCGTTGGCCACCGTCTGGCCGAGCACCATGTCGAGCGTCTGCGCGGAGAAAATTTCCGGGCAGTCGTATTTCTCATCATACTGGGTGAGGGTGACGAAATGTACCTGGGGCGTGACCTCGCGGTCGAAGCCGTCGAAGTCCGGATAGAGAAACGCTTCTGATAGTTCGCGCGCGCGGTCGGAGCGGAAGTTGAAGAACAGCACCACGTCGCCATCGCGGACGCGCTGGGTGTCCGGCTCGTTGAAAATCATCGGCGGCATGAACTCGTCGGTTTTATCGAGTCGATAGTAATCCGCGACCGCTTCGCTGGCGAGAATCTCGCGCTTTTCACCTTTTCCAAGGACGATTGCATCCCATGCCAGTTTCACCCGGTCCCAACGCTTGTCGCGATCCATCGCGAAGTAGCGGCCAATCACCGTGGCGACGTGGGCACCGCACTTGGCGGCCTCGTCCTCGACCTTGGCGAGGTAGGCTTGGCCGCCGGTCGGCGAGGTGTCGCGACCATCGGTGATCGCGTGGATGAAGATGTCGTTGACGCCCGCTTGTTTGGCCAATTTCACCATGGCGATGAGTTGGTCCTGATGGCTGTGGACGCCACCGTCGGAAACCAGGCCGATGAAATGCAGGCGGCTGGATTTCGCTTTTTCGAGCGCTTCGCCAAAGACGGGATTTCCGGCGAGCGTGCCCTCTTCGATCGCCTTGTTGATGCGGGTGAGGTCCTGATAGACGATGCGTCCGGCACCGAGGTTGAGGTGGCCGACCTCGGAGTTCCCCATCTGGCCGGGAGGCAGTCCGACATCGAGGCCGGAGGCGCTGAGGAAGCCTTTCGGGTATTTCGCGAACATCACTTCGTGGAACGGAGTTTTCGCCAGCAAGGTGGCGTTTCCGTCCTTGATTGCGGTTTCCTTACCGCCGGGATTCACACCCCAGCCGTCGCGAATAATGAGCACTACCGGTTTCTTTGCCATGACGGACGGCATTTACCCCGTGGCACCGGGCGCGGCAAGCCTTGAAACGCCCCACCCGCGCCAAATCCCCTGCCCGGGCCTCGTGGCAGCGGGATCGCGGAAAAATCCCGGAATCAGCCTTCCTAACGGGCTTGCCCTGTGGCGTGCTTCCGCCGCCCGCTCCGTGGCGCTGAAATCCCGATGTCAGACCTCGCCCTCCCCATTCGCGCCGCGACCCAAACCGCCATCGCCCACGGCATCGTGCCGGACCGTTGTGACATTTTGCAAAACGGCAGCACCCTGGTCCTGCGCCTCACGGAAACGCTGGTCGCCCGGGTGGTGACCGACGTGGACGGCCCGCGCCAGGGCACTGGCTGGTTTGAGCGGGAAATCGCCGTCGCACAGCATCTCGCGAAGCACGGGGCTCCGGTCATCCCCTTGCATTCCGACCTCCCGCCCGGCCCCTACGAGCACCTCGGATACACCCTCAATTTTTGGCAATACGTCACCGCCACCGATGACGAGGCCGATCCGGCGGCGATCGGCGCCACGCTCCACCATTGCCACGCGCTCCTGCAATCCTTCCCCCAGCCACTGCTGGCACTCGCCATTCTCACCGAGAGTCTCGCGCTCATAAAAACCTTGGAAGAGCGGCGGCTTTTCGAGCCGCCGACGCTCCGCCTGCTACACCAGCGTCTCGTTTCATCCATCGCGGTGCTGGCGACCTTCCCCCAGCAGGCACTTCACGGTGACGCCCACCCCGGCAACCTCATGAACACCACC
>JAYWDF010000325.1:0-6096 GCA_043779985.1 Akkermansiaceae bacterium
TGGAGTCTATCAATCTTTACGGAACCAAAGTCACCGATGCCGGCGTGGGCAGGCTTTCCGCCATGCCCCATTTGAAACGGCTCTATCTGTGGAGGACCGCCGTGACCGCGGAGGCCATTAAAGCACTCAAGGAGAAACTGCCTGGATGTGAAATCATCACCGGGATCGAAGCGTGATGTTAGGCCGTTTGTGAGCCGTCATGGCCGCGGCGGCGATGGCGCGCCACCCCGGTGATGCCCCGGGCCAATGAAGGGCGGAATCGATCGTGCTGAAGGCACATCGCTTTCGCTCTCCATGGGCTGGCGCACAAGGGTGGCCACCCTCTTTAAAGGAAGAGTGGCTTCATGTGGCGGTCCAGCAGATTGCCGGTGACGTTCTTGGCGACGACTTCCGAGTTGTCCTTGAGTGCTTGGATGTAGGTGTCGCCGAGTTGCGCGGCGATCTTGAATCCGACGTGGAGGAGCTGGCGGAGATCCGCGTTGTAGCCGGGGTTCGTCGGGATATGGCGCAGCGCGTCGGTGAACTGGGTGCTCGTCCAACCGTTGACTTCTTCCGCGGAAGGGAGCTTCGCGTCGCTGATGTCGATGACGGTGGCGTAGGGTTCGCAGAGTGCTTCCTTTTTCTCAAGCGCCTTCGCGTAGATCGTCTTGGCGAGGGCGAGTCCTTCGCCGCCGGCCTCCGCGAGACCGACGAGTTCTTCCAGCCAGTTCGTGCCGGCGGTCTTGATGTGGAGGCCGGCGCCGGTGCGCTGGATGGCCTTCTTGATATACGGATAGATCGAGAACTTGTCCGAGCCGGAATGGACGGAAAGCTTCAGTGTCGCCGGCAGGCCATAGGTCTTCACGGCGTGCGCGATCACGGCGAGGTCGTCGTTGAATTCCTTTTCAAATTGCAGCGGGTCGCCGACGTAATCGACGCCTTTGTTGAAGCGGCCGGTGAACTTCGGGGCGATCGTTTGAATCGGAATGCCCTGGTCGGCGATGGCTGCTAGAATGATCAGCATTTCCGGCGGCGTTTGCGGGCTGTCGGTTTCATCCATCGAGACCTCGGTGACGAAGTTGTCCACGCCGCCCTTGGCCGCGACGATGTGTTGATAGATGGCTGCGGCCTTCTGAGTGGCTTTGAGGAATTGGTTGGCGGTCTTCTCGACATCCGCGCGGGTGATTTCGAACGGCTGGTCGATACCGGTGATGGCGACAGTGCCGATGAGTTCCGGATGTTTCGCGATGAACGCCGCCACTGCGGCCGGCTCTGCGGCCTCACCGATGTCGTCGGCGACGTCGAGGGTGAAGAAATCGCAGGGCGCGACGAAGCGGTCCACCGTGGTGAGATTGATGTGGTCCGCATCGAGCAGGTATTCTCCGGTCCAGCCGAGATCCGCGACCGCCTTGTCTGCGGCTTGGCGAGTCTGGATCGGCTCGGAGCCGATGATGTTGTGCTCGCGGTTCGACTTGTTCCAAACCGGAGTGATGTCGATTCCGAGTTTCTTGGCTTGGATGAAGGCTGCGAGTTGGGCGTGGGCTCCGTTGGCGAAACGATCGCCGACTCCGAATGTGTATTTAGGGCATGTTTTCATAGAGATGGATCAGTTGATTTCAATGATGGCTTTGATTGCGCCGTACGCGGGATCGGTGAATTTTTCGAATTCCAGTGGGACGTCCTCAAAGGTGATGCGGTGGGTGATCCAGAGGTCGGTATCGATCTTTCCCTCGCGGATCAACCCGATGATGGTGTCGAAATCCTGCGGCATCGCATTGCGCGAAGCCAGCAGCGTGAGTTCGCGGCGGTGGAAGACCGGGGCGTGGGGAAAGGTGAGATCGGAAGTGGTGATGCCGACGTAAACGACGCGGCCGCTGAACGCCGCGTAGTCGAAGCAAGTGGACATCGACGTCGGGTTGCCAGTAGCGTCGATGACGACATCGGCGAGTTGGTCCGCGGTGATGGTTTCAAGTTCCGCTAGGTGCGAGCCGTCTGGGTGGAACGCGATCGTGTGACGGATACCGAGGTTTTTCTGACAGAATTCCAGACGACTCTGGACCCTGTCCATGATGATGGTTTTTACGTCCATCAGCTTGAGGGATTCCAAGCAGGCGAGTCCGATGGGGCCAGCGCCGATCACAAGGACGGTCTCGCCGGGTTGCGGATTTCCGCGTTGGACGGCGTGGTAGCCGATGGCGAGTGTCTCGACGAGGGCGAGTTGGTCGTAGGAAAGATCGTTGCCGGGATGGAGCTTGCGGGCGGGGACGGCGAAGATGCCCTTGCGCAGGCCGCCGTTGTTATGCACACCGACGACTTGCACGCCAGGGCAGCAGTTTTGCCTGTCTTTTTGCGAAGTTGGAGAGGCGGGATCGTTGACGTAAGGTTCGAGTGAGCATTTGTCGCCGAGTTTCACGTTCGTCACGTCCGCGGCCACCGCGACGACTTCCAGGCCCAGCTCGTGTCCGGGGGTGCGAGGGTAGTCGAAGAACGGGAATTTCCCGAGATAACAGGAAAGGTCGGTGCCGCAGATGCCCATGCGGTGGGTGCGGACGAGCGCTTCGCCGGGGCCGGGTGCGAGGGGTTCCGGCAAGTCGATGATGGCGATTTCCCGGGGCGCGGTGAATTGGATGGCTCGCATCAGTTGTTCTGGGGAAGACCTTCGAGGTGGCCGGAGTTTTTCACCGGTGCGAAAATGGCGAGAACCTCGGCGAGCAGCTCGCGGTCGATCGGTTGATCTAACCACTCTGCCCACTTGCGGATGTTCGCGGGATTTGCGGAGCCGGCGATGGTGGTGGCGAGGCCCGGGTTTTCGCATGAAAACTGGAGGGCGATCCGGGCGATGTCGGTCCCGCGGTCCGCGCAGAGCTTCGCCGCGGCGCGGGCGGCGGCTTTGACTTCCTCCGGTTCCTTGAGCCATACGGGGAGTTCCGCGTTGGTCAGCAGTCTGGCCGAGAAGGGACCTGCATTCATCGCGCCGATGTTTTTCGCGGCGAGGCGAGGCAGGAGCTCATCGACGAAGGTGGTGTTCTGGAGCGTGTAGCGGTTGTAGGAGAGCACGCAGTCGATGTCGTTTTCCACGTGATCGAGCACGGTGTTGAAGGTCTTGAGCGGGTAGCAGGAAAATCCAACCGCACGCACTTTGCCTGCCTGTTTGAGCTTGAGAACGGCAGGAAGGGTTTCCTCCCAGATCTGTTGGAGGGGCACGAACTCGACGTCGTGCAGTAACAGGACGTCGAGGTAGTCGGTGCCGAGGCGTTGCAGCGAAACGTGGACGGACTCCGCGACGCGTTTGGCGGAGAAATCGAAGTGGACATCCGAGTAGCGGCCGAGCTTGGTGCCGAGCAGGTAGCTCTCGCGGGCGATGCCTTTCAAGCCGAGGCCGAGCATGATTTCGGACATGCCACGACCGTAAAAGGGCGAGGTGTCGATGAAGTTCATCCCGAGATCGATCGCTGTTTTCGTCGAGAGCATGGCCTCTTCAAGGGTGATCGAGCGGAATTCCGCGCCGAGCGAGGAGGCACCGAAGGACAGGATGGGTAGCTCGATGCCGGTGTTGCCAAGGGGACAGGTCTTCATTTTAAAGCAGTGAGCGGAGGGAGGAAATCGTTTGGCGGGCAGCGGTTTCCGGATCGGGGAGCGGGAAGATTTCGGCAGAGAGGTAGCCTGAATATTGGATTCCCCGCAGCGCCGCAATAACCTGTTCGGGTGCGGTATGGCCGAAACCCATCGCTTGACGGTTAGAATCGGCGAAATGAACGTGACCGATGTGCCTGCCCGCCTCGCGGATGGCAGCCGGGAGATCGCGCTCTTCGATGTTCATGTGGAAAAGGTCGGCGAGGAGGACGACGTTTTTCAGATTGTGGCCTTCGAGAAACTTTGCAGCATCGCCAAGGCGGTTGAAGAGGTTGGTTTCGTAGCGATTGAGCGGCTCGTAGATGAATGGGACCTTGTAAATTGCCGCGCGTTCGCCGCAGCGGCGGAGGCCCGAAACGAGTTGCTCGAGAGCAGCGTCGTGCGTGCCTTTTCCCTGCATGGAGCCGAGGATCGCGGGAGCCCCGAGTGCGCCGCCGAAGTCGATCATTGAGAGCACGAAGTCGAGTCCGGCGTGGCGCTTTTCATCATCGGGATCGGTGATGGAAAGCCCGTGGCGGAGCATCCCCGCCCCGGTGCCGATGGCGGCAATGGCGAGCCCGTGGCGGGCTGCGAGCGACTTCACCTCGGCCACCGAGACGAAGTCCGGGCCGGGCAGGAAAAGCTCGACCGCGTCAAATCCGATGGCGGCGGCAGTCGCGAAGGCTTCCGGCAGCGGGGTGCAGAGTAAGAAAGGCCCCCCGCGGGCTTCCTGAACTTGCGAGAGAGTGATGGCGGTCTTCAATGCCCGCAACGCTAGCGCCGGGCGTCGCCGTTGGGAATGGAAAAAACCTAGCGCATTCTGACGCAGTGACCTAAACTGCTATCACGATGACGAGCATTCCCAAAGGAACGATTATCCCACCGCCGGGGCGCCCGAGCTGGGGTGGGGGAGACGATTTGCAATTGCTCTACCTCGGCTGGGGGCAACGCGATTTCTCCACCGATCCGCTGGGGATGCACTACGATGTGGGGACGAATTACTATATTCTGCTGAGTGGTGAAATCACGGTGACGACTCCTTCAGTGACCCAGACCGTGCGGGGTCCGGTCGCTCTGTTTTTTGACCCGCAGTGCGCGTTCGGCATCATGCAGCCGACGCGGACGACCGTTGAGATTCTCGTCTGGATTTGGCAGGGACAGCCGGTGTTGACAGACTTGCGTCCGGAGTCTGGCGGATTCCTGGCGCTGGGTCTGCGGGCGGTATCGGTGGATTCCCTCGCGGATTTGCACCGCCGCTGCCGGAATGAAGTGGCGCTGGCGGATGCCCAGCTTCCCCGGACGCTGTCGGCCCTGCGTGACTTGCTAGAGGTGGAAATCCTGCGGAGCCACCACGCTGCGCCCGCCGAGGATGAGATGCGGTGGAGACTGGCACGCACTTGGATGTCCGGGAATCTTGCGATTCACGCGCCAGTCCCGGCGCTGTGTGACTACCTGCGGATGTCGCCGAGCACCTTGCATCGCTTCTTCCGCGCGCAGACGGGGATTTCTCCCGGGGCCTATTTCCGCCGGGTCAAGACCGAGGAGGCACGCCGGCTGATCCGTGAAGAAGGTTGGCAGGTGAAGGCGGTGGCCTATCACTTGGGCTACCGACATCCTAACGATCTCAGTCGGGCGATGGCGGGAAGCCCGGAGCCGCCGTTAGGAGAGCCGGTCGCGGAAATCATCGTAAGTGAACTCACGTAGGATTTCCAGCGTGCCATCGTCATGCTGGAGGGCGATGGCAGGGTGTTTCACGCCGTTGAAAGTGGTCGTCTTGACCATGGTGTAGTGGGCCATGTCATCGAAGACGAGCGTATCGCCGATTTTGAGTTCGCGGTGGAAGGAAAAGTCGCCGACCACGTCGCCCGCCAGGCAGGTGGGGCCGCCGAGGCGGTAGGTCCACTCGCCGGATTCGGCGGTCGTGTGATAGTTTTCACCCGCGAAAACGACGGCGGGCTTGCCTGCCGCGGGAGCGGAGTCGACGAGGAAAACGTCGGGACGGTAGGGCATTTCCATGACGTCCGGCATGTGGCCGGTGGCGGAGATGCTGAGGATGGCGAGTCGGTGGCCGGCGGACTCGAAGACATCCATCACGGTCGCCCGCAGGACTCCGGTGTGGATCGCCACGGCTTCACCGGGCTCTAACCAGACGTCGACACCATATTTCTCACGAGTTTCTCGGACCAGCCGGATGAGGCGCTCGCGATTGTAGAAGGGCTTGGTGATCCAGTGTCCGCCGCCCATGTTCAGATAGGTGAACCGGGGGGAGCGTAACAGATCGCCGAATTTTTCATCCACCGCGGCGAGGGTGGTCTCAAGGGCGTCCGAGTTTTGCTCGCACAGGGTGTGAAAGTGAAGGCCGGACAAGCCGGTGAGATCCGCGCCCACGAGTTGCGCGGCAGTGATGCCGAGGCGGGACCCGGCGACGCAGGGGTCGTAGAGCGGGGTGTCGCCAGTGGAGCATTCCGGATTGATCCGGAGACCGCAGAGGAGCGCGCCGCTGAT
>JAYWDF010000326.1:0-2019 GCA_043779985.1 Akkermansiaceae bacterium
GTCTCGCTGGCGTCGGGAGTGGTGACGTAAACGCCCCACGGCTCGACATGCACCGGGTGGGCGATAACGAGGCGGACGTGGCGATAGATCCCGGCGCCGGAATACCAGCGCGAGGCGGGCTGGGCGGAGGTGTCGGTTTTCACGACGAGCAGGTTCGCGGCGTCGGGCTTGAGATGGTCCGTCAGATCGTAGCGGAAACTGACGTAGCCGTTAGGCCGGTGACCGAGCAGGTGGCCGTTGATCCAGACGTCGCTGTTGGCCATGACGCCGTCGAACTCGACCCAGACGCGCTTGCCATTGCTCTCGGCAGGGAGGGTGATTTCCTTACGATACCAAGCGACGCCGGATGGCAGCCAGCCGCCGGAGCCGGTGGTGGGCGCGGCTTTGTCGAATTTTCCCTCTATGCTCCAGTCGTGCGGCACGTCGAGCTTCCGCCAATCGGAGGCGGCGAATCCCGGCTTCTCGGCGCCCTTCGCCTCGCCTTGATAGAATGACCAGTCCCGGTCGAGCGAAACGATGGTGCGGGCGGCGGCGGGAAGAATCGCGGCAAGGATGGCAACAAGGAAAACGGAGAGTTTGGGCTTCACTCGCCGATTCAAGCGGACTCCCGCTGGAAATCCAGTCACCGAAATGGGTTACTTGGAAAAATTGCCGCCGCGCTTCTCCCGGTTTTGCGCTGGACGCTCAATCTGAGGGGAATCAGGGTTCATTTCATGATGATCTATCGAAATGCATTGCTGGTTATGGTCGTTTTCACCGCCACTCCCGCGATGGCGTTAGAACCGGGGAAGTGGCAGGAATTGTTCAATGGCAAGGATTTGACCGGATGGTCGCCGCTGATCGAGAAGGTCGCACCGGGCACGGATCCGGCGGGCCATGTGGTCGTGAGGGACGGGGCGATCCAGATGTATGCCGATACTCCGGCGGGCACCATGGTGCCATTCGGGACCATCATCCACGAGCGCATGTTTGCCCGCTTCCACCTCAGCTTGGAGTATGCGTGGGGTAAGGAAAAATTCCCGCCGCGTCACGAGGCGATCCGGGACGCGGGACTGCTCTATCACATTGTCGATCCCGTCCGCCCGGGGGCCGGCATCTGGCCGGAGTCGGTCGAGTGCCAGATCCAGGAAGGGGATACGGGGGATATTGTGCCGATCGGCACGAAGTTGCTAACATGGCTGAATCCCGAGCCGGCGAAGGCGCCGGAAGGGCAGGGGATACCCGGCATGCTGCCCGAGGAGGGCGGGGTCGCGGAGGATTTCGGGAAGGGGAAATACGTGGGACGCTATCCCGAGGCGGATCGCCTGGAGGGCTGGAACACGGTGGAAGCCATTGTCCAGGCTGACGAATCTGCGGTGCACAAGATCAATGGGGTGATCCGGGCTCGGCTCATTCTAATGGCGGATTCCAAGGGCCAGCCGCTGGGGTCGGGCAAGCTGGGATTGCAACTCGAGGGCGCCGCAATCCAATACCGCAATGTCCGCATCCGTGAACTCCCGGAACCGCTGCGGGTGCCTGCGCCCTACGCCAGCATGAGCGCGGTGCGCGGCATTTCCACGGGAGCGATGGAGATTCCGGTTAGCAATCCGGGTGGTGGCTCCGTTTCGTTAGAAGTCAAGCTCGTCGGCCGGGATGCCAGCTCATTCAGCGTGGTGAAAACAGACTCCGATACACTCGGTCCTAACGAAAAGACGTCGTTGAAAGTAACCTTCAAGCCCACGGGCAAGGCCGGTCGCTACAGCGCTGGCTTGCAGATCGGTCCCGAAGACACCGGGACTTTCGTAATTCTCCAGGGCCTAGCGCTGGATGCCTTGGAAGGCGAAAACGAACCGCCGCTGGAGCGCGTGGTCCAAAGCCTCGGCATTCCCCTCGACGTGGGCGGTCCTGCCTTGAAGCTTGGCACCGACGCACCGGTCATCGGCGCGAGCAAGCCCGCGCGGGAATTCCGGCGGGTCGGTGACGGCCCGGTGCGCTTGACGCCGCTGGCCCGGTTTTCTCCGCCCGGAATCTATCCGTTCG
>JAYWDF010000327.1:0-6090 GCA_043779985.1 Akkermansiaceae bacterium
CGACCTCTGCTAGAAAAGAAGCCCATCGACGGCCAACCCATCGCCGCGCTGCTCGAACTGCTCAAGGAGCCCGAAAACGACGTCCGCCTGCGGGCGAAGATCGAGCTCGGAAAACGCGATGCAAAACAGGTGACCGCCGGCGTGATGGACTGGGTGAAATTGCTCGATCCCAAGGAAGCGACCTACGAACACAACCTCCTCGAGGCGCTCTGGCTCCACCAGTGGCATAACGTCGTGAACTTGAGTCTGCTCGACCGCATCCTCAAATCTCCGGAACCCCGTGCGCGCGCCCAGGGCATCCGCGTGCTCGGCTACTGGCGGGACCGCGTGCCTAACGCCCTCACGCTGCTCAAAACCGCGGCCGAAGATGAAGCGCCACGGGTCAGGCTCGAAGCGGTCCGCGTCGCCAGTTTTTTCCGGGAAAGCGCAGCCGCGGAGGTCGCCCTCACGGTGCTCAAGCGGCCGATGGACTATTACCTGAACTACTGCTTCAAGGAAACCATGAGGCAACTCGCGCCGTGGTGGAAAACCGCGGTTGCGGAGGGCAAGCCGCTCGCCGCCGACAATCCCGCAGGGATCAGCTTCCTGTTGGATTCCGTTAGCAGTGCGGAGTTGGCGAAACTGCCGAAGTCCGCAGTGACCCTCACCGCCATGCTGACCCGTCCCGATGTGGCACCCGCCCAACGAATCAGCGCCCTCGCCGAGCTCTCAGAACTTCGGAAGACTTCCGCCGCCGCGACCTTGGTCACCATTCTGCAAAGCGTCACCACCAAGAACGATCCCGGCTCTGCGGACTTGTGCAAGCTGCTGCTGCAACAACCCGCCGTGGACCTCAAATCCCTCCGCGGCCCGCTGGAAAAGCTGACGGACGGCGACGCCCCGGAAGCCATTGCCCAGAGCGCAAACGCCGCCTCGATTATCGCCGACGCCTCGGTGGAGCCTGCGTGGTCCGCCGCCCGCAAATCTCCCAAGGCCCTCACCCGATTCCTCGGGGCTCTTCCGCTCGTGCCCGACGCCGTGGTCCGCGGTGGTGCCTACGAAGCGGTGAAAGCCCTCTTGACGAAGCTCCCGGATGACATGGCGACCGCGCTGAAAAACCATCCCGGCACGCTCGGCCGCTTCATCCGCATCGAGCTGCCGAAAAAAGGCACGCTCTCACTCGCGGAGGTTCAAGTCTTCATCGCGGGAAAAAACATCGCCAGCACCGGAACCGCCACTCAACAGAGCACCTCTAACGAAGGCGACGCGAAGCGCGCCATCGACGGCAATACCACCGGCACCTTCGAGGCGAACTCGGTCACCCACACCGAAGAGAACGTCAAAAAGCCCTGGTGGGAGCTCGATCTCGGAGTGGCACAGCCGATCGAGTCGATTGCCATCTGGAACCGCACCGATGACACCTTGGGAGCGCGTCTCGATGGATTTGACCTCACTATTCTCGATGCGGACCGTCACGCGCTTTTCAAACAATCCGGGAATCCGGCGCCCAAGCTATCCAGCCAATTCACCCTCCAGAGCGACACGCCCGGCACCATCCGCCGGGCGGCGATTCGCGCGCTTGCCGGCTTGGGTCAGGCGCCGGCGGACGTCTTCTCCACCTTGGCGGAGTTGATGGGAAATCATGATGAAGTCGCCACCGCCGCCCACGCGATGACGCTCTTGCCCCGCAGCGCTTGGTCCCGGGGACCAGCGGCGATTGCTGTTAGCGGCGTGATCGAATGGGCACGCAGCGTCCCGCCGGGTGAGCGCAGCTTGACGCACTTTACCGACACCATCGCCGTGGCGACCCAACTCATCGCCTTACTTCCCCCAGCGGATGCCGCGGCAGCGACGCGGTCCTTGGCCACTCTCGAGGTGAAGTCCTTCACGATCAAAACCGTCCGCGAGCAGTTGCGCTACGATACCGTGCGCCTCGTCGTGGAAGCGGGAAAACCGTTCGACGTGGTTTTCGAAAATCCCGACGCCATGCCGCACAACCTCGTTTTCGTCCAACCGGGCACCCTGCAAGCCGTGGCGGAAGCGGTGCAGACCCAAGCGCCCGACAAACTCGACAGCAAGGGCCGCGCTTACCTGCTAGAGAATGATCCCCGCATCATCGACGCCACGAAACTCGTCGAAGCCGGAAAATCCGAGACGCTCCATCTCACCGCGCCCGCTCAGGAAGGCACGTACTCATACGTCTGCACCTTCCCCGGCCATTGGTCGATCATGAAGGGCGAGCTGATCGTTACCCGGGACGCGGCCGCGTATCGATCCGCCCACCCGGAGAAATAATTCCCTTAATCGGTGAGACCTTGCTCGATCAGCTTGAGGATTTCCACCCGCCCGGTGCGCTCCTTGGACGAGCTGACGATCACCGGCGGGATGCCGGCGAGGTGCGCTGGCAGAGTTTCCAGGAAGGCATCGATGGTGACCTGGGTCTTCTTCGCGGATTGCTTGTCCGCCTTGGTAAACACCAGGGCAAAGGGTACCGAGCAGTCGCCGAGCCAGGTGACGAAGTCGACATCGATGGGCTGGGGCGTCAGCCGTGAGTCGATGAGCACGAAGACCTGGCGGAGATTCTCGCGGCGCTCGAGGTAGTCGCCGACGGATTCGTTGAAATTGATTTTCTCGCTTTTCGCAACCTTGGCGTAGCCGTAGCCGGGTAAATCGACGAGAATCCAGAGGTCATTCATCACGAAAAAGTTGAGCAACTGGGTCTTGCCGGGCGTCGAGGAGACCTTGGCCAACGCGTCCTTGTTCGAGAGCATGTTGATCATCGAGGACTTTCCCACGTTGGACCGACCGATGAAGGCAAACTCCGGGCGGTCCCAATCCGGCGCCGACTCCAGGTCGCGGGCACTCATGTTAAAAATGGCTGACTTGATCTTCATGAACTCAGATACGGGGACAGGAGCTCACGCGGGAAGTCCTTTTTTTATTTTCCGACGATGAACGCGAGTCACGGGGACTTGCCGGGCACCTTCGCAGCGGCATCTTTGGCGGTCCGCGGGGGCTCCGGGGCCTGCATGAAATTCATCAATTCCATGGTAAAGCGGATGTCACTCTTCAGCCCGTCCTCGCTGGGCTTCGCGACAAACGGCTTCATTTCCTCCGGGACCTCGGCGGCGGAGGCGGCAGCTTTGGCAAGCTCCGCACGTTGTTGGCTCAGGATCGCGGCCTGCGCCGCGGGATCAGTCCCGCCGTGCGCTGCGTCGGTGACGATTTTCCGACTGCTGGGGAAACAAAAGACCGCGCCGATCACCACCGCCGCGGAAAGAAGCAGCACCTTGGTAATATTACGACTCGTCTGCTTCCGTGCCATCTCCTTTTCCAACTCCCGCGCGTCCAACATCCGACGCAACTGGGCCTCCGTCGGCTGGCGGTTCTCCGACGGAGTGTCGTGGTTCGGCATCAGCTGTCGTATGCCCTGAATCCCGTGAAGTGTCAAACCGCATCCTTCGCGCCGCCCTGGAGTTGGAAAGTTGATGGACAAATTGAAGCGGGTTTCCTGGCATGGGTTAGACGCGGCTCGGTCCGCTTGGCTGAGCGGATACGCCTGCTGCTCAGGGACTGCTTCGAAACTTGAAATCGTCACGCGCCCCATGGGTCACCCCATAGGACGGCGGGTGACAAACAGGTGCGGGATTGTTGCCGCGTTCCGCCAAATTCGCGATATTCACGCGCCTCCTCCCTCTCAAGTCATTCGTTCCCGGGCAGGTCCGCCCGCATTCCGATTTGATCGGATCCTTTTAAAGCGGTCCCGCTGTCCTCCACACCAAATACTGAAAAAGTCGGGTTTCACCCTATCGCTGTGCAAGGGGTCTTGCCGCACTTTGTGAACCATGAGTTACCAGAGCGTCAATCCCTACACCGGCAAGCTTGTGAAGAGCTTCGACGAACACACAGACCCGCAGCTTGAAACCGCCATCACCACTGCGGCCACGTGTTTCGAAACATGGAGGAACCTGAGCTTTGCCGAGCGGGCGGTCATTACTTCCAAAGCCGCAGCCCTCCTGCGTGAGCGGGCGGAGGAGTTTGCGCGACCGATGACGCTTGAAATGGGAAAACTCTTCGCCGAGTCGCTCGGTGAAGTGATGCTCAGCGCGGACATTCTCGACTACTACGCGAAACACGCGGAGCGCTTCCTCGCGCCGGAGCACTTGAAGCCGGAGTCAGGTGAAGCGGTGATCGAAAGCAGCCCGCTTGGCGTGCTCTTCGGCGTGCAGCCTTGGAATTTCCCGTATTACCAACTCGCCCGTTTTGCAGGCCCGAATCTGATGGCGGGCAACGTCGTCATGGTGAAACACTCGGGCACCGTGCCTCAGTGCGCCATCGCCTTTGAACAACTCTGGCTCGAGGCTGGAGCGCCGCAGGGCGCTTACACCAATCTGCTCATCTCCCATGACCAGGTGCTTGCCGTGATCGACGACCCACGCATCCAAGGCGTGGCGCTGACCGGTGGCGTCGCAGCGGCGAGAGGCGTCGCCGAACGAGCCGGGAAGAATGTCAAGAAAACCACGATGGAGCTCGGCGGCAGTGATGCCTTCATCGTGCTGGAAGATGCCGATCTGGACAAGACACTCACCTGGGCGATGTGGGCAAAGATGAACAATATGGGCCAGTGCTGCATCGCCGCAAAACGCTTCATCATCGTCGAAGCATTAGCGGATCGCTTCCTCGCAAAATTCAAAGCGGCCTTGGAAGCACTCACGCCCGGCGACCCGATGGACAAGAGCACCACCCTCGGCCCGCTCTCCACCGAGGCCGCTTTGGTGCAGCTCGTGAAGCAGGTCGATGAGGCCGTCGCCCACGGTGCCACTCTCGTGCTCGGCGGGAAGCGGGTGGACCGCCCCGGTGCCTTCATGCAGCCGACGATCCTAACGGACATCAGCCCTGATAATCCCGCTTATCGTGAGGAGTTCTTCGGGCCCGTGGCGCTGTTCTTCCGGGTGAAAGATGAGGACGCGGCCATCGCGCTCGCCAATGATTCGGATTATGGCTTGGGAGGCTCGGTCTTCACTCGGGACATCGAGCGCGGCAAACGAGTGGCCAGCCGCATCGATACCGGGATGGTCTTCGTCAATCATCCCACCTGGACCTCCTCGGACCTGCCCTTCGGTGGCATCAAAAACTCCGGCTACGGCCGCGAACTGTCCAGCCACGGCATCCAGGAGTTTGTGAATAAAAAACTCGTCCGTGTCGCCGCGATCGATGCTCCGGCTTAGCAACTGAAATCATTCTCGCCGAAAACCAAATCATCTAGTGCTCGTACTCAACTCGCTCAACGCCGAAACGGGTCGATGGTATCCAGTTATTTGCCCGTGATCGGTCCGACACCCTGCCTCAAAACATCACATCATCTAATTACTATGAAAACCATCAAGCAATCTATCACCGTCAATATTCCCGTGACTCAGACCTACAACCAGTGGACCCAGTTCGAGGAATTCCCGCGATTCATGGAAGGCGTCAAAGAAGTAAAACAACTTGATGACAAGCGACTCCACTGGAAGGCAGAGATCGCAGGGAAGTCCGAAGAGTGGGACGCAGAAATCATCGAGCAAATACCTGACCAACGCATCGCTTGGCGCAGCACCAACGGCGCGAAAAACTCTGGGACGATTCATTTTTCCGCACAGGGCGCCTACCAGACGGAAGTGACTCTCGAAGTGGATTACGAACCGGAGGGACTGATTGAGAATCTTGGTGACCTTTTGGGCCTGGTGTCACAACGAGTGTCCGGCGACCTTGAACGATTCAAAGAGTTCATTGAAACCCGCCACTCAGCCACCGGAGGCTGGCGCGGCGAAATTCCAGCCCCAGCGGAACAAGTCAGCTGAAGCATCTAAAAAATAAAGACCGATGAACGATAACCAACTAGAAAAGCTTTACGGCCTGCTCAAAGACTTCAGCACCGCCATGCTCATCACCATCGGCGGATCGGACTCCTGCCACGCCCGCCCCATGGCCATTGCGAAGGTGGACGAGAACACCGACCTTTGGCTATTCACGGCCCGGGATTCGGAAAAGGTGCGCGAGATTGAAGCAGATTCACGGGTGCAAGTTCACTGTCAGGAAGGATGGACGAACTGCGTGGTCATCGCAGGC